>DATKHZ010000211.1:0-6455 GCA_035509995.1 Acidimicrobiales bacterium
TGGCGACAGCGACCATGCTGGTCGAGCGGGGCCTGCAACCGCCGATCTTCAAGAGCGGGAACGTCGACGGGTCCGACGAGTGGAACGCCGAACAGATCAGGCGCCTAGGCGATCGCGTCCCGACGCTGCTGCGGTCCTGAACCCAATGGCGAACCGGCCTATCCGGGAAATCGTGATCGTGGGCCTCGGCACGATGGGTTGTGGGATCGCAGAGTTGGCGCTGCTAAATGGTTTCAGTCTCCGCGTCGTTGATGCCTCCGAGGACGAGACCTCTGCAGGTATGGACCGGGTCAGGGCACGCATAGCGCGGCATGCGACCGCTGGCCTCGTGCCGCCTGACCTGCTCGCTGCGATGAGCAAGGTCCGCCCCGGCACAAGCGTGGCCGACGCGTGCCGGGACGCTGAGCTGGTGATAGAGGCCGTGCCCGAAGACTGGGCCATAAAAGAGGCCACGCTGGCTCATATCTCCGCCGCCCGGCCCGGGATAATCGCCACAAATACGTCTTCGTTCCCAATCGAACGGCTCGCCCCGCATGTCGGTGAGCCCGCCGCATTCCTTGGCGTACATTTCTTTAATCCAGCGGAGTGGGTCCCCGGCGTCGAAGTGGTGCCGGGGCCGGCGACGCGTCCCGAGGTCATAGGGCGGGTGATCGAAGTTCTTAGGAGCCTCGGCAAGGTCCCAGTGGTCGTGAAAAGCAGCCCGGGTTTCCTGGCCAACCGGCTGCAGCTCGCCTTATTTGTCGAGTGCCTCCGGTGCTTAGAAGAGGGGCTGGCCACCGCCGACGAGATCGACGCCGTCGTGTCATCGACTTTTGGGTTCCGGCTCCCGGTATTTGGGCCTTTCATGATCGCGGACATGGCTGGCCTCGACGTGTACGCCAGCATCCTCGACTCGCTGGAAGAGCGCTTCGGAGACCGGTTCGCGGGCGCTTCGGCGTTGAGATCTTTGGTGGCGACGGGCGCCTACGGCATGAAGACGGGGCGGGGTTTTCGCCAGTACAGCGGCGAAGCTTCTCGAGAACCCCTCGAAAGAAGGGACAACGCCTACAAGCGGCTGCGTCTGGCGCTCGGCTACGACGCTGACCCGTCCGAGGACCGATGACACCTTTGCTCATGCCGCTGGCTGGAGCGGGAGGAGCTCGATGCGTGTGGAGCAGTCAAAATTAGCTGCTGGCGTTCCGGTCCAGCCGCCTTTGTTGTAAAGAGAGCCGAGCTTCCCGAAGTCTTTCAAGTATGACTTGTGTCAACCCGACGTCCGCCTTGCATAAAAGGAGGTCGGTCTCCTCTACCAGGTAATCGCTGTCTCCAAACAACCGGCTAATGCTGTCGAGACGGTCTAGGTCAGCCGCGAACCCTGGGATGAGCGGTACCCGCAAACGCCCTACCTCGGAGGGCACTAGTTCAAGCACTCCTCCGCCGAAGCTACGACCCTCTAATTCTGCCGAGAGCAGCGTTAAGGAGTTGTGAAAGCCGGCCACTAGGTCGCGCGATCGTCCGACGCCGGGACCTTTGACGAGACCACGATAGATCGTATCCGTCGTTACGACGCCCACTTCGTTCAACGCGGCGCGCGGAAAGCGGTGGGACCGCTTCGATAGCATCATTTCCCCGATCCGGATGAGCGGCACCCGGTACCAGGGCTCTCTGATCCGGCATTTGTAACGAAGATGCAACTCGTCCCGCTCGCCGGCCGCTATATATGCCGCTGGGCCAGGGGACAACCTGGGGTTAGGACGACGTTCAGAGAAGTCCAGGAGGTGAACTCTAGCCCCCGACCGGTCAGCTTCAGCATGGTCCTGTTGAAGATAGCGAAGGCCGGGTGCGTGTCGTATTCGTGGGAGTAAAGGCGTCGACCAAGGGCGTAATTCGTACCTGTCCAGCGTTGGGCTATCAACCGAGAAATAGTCGTTGGCTCCGGTAACAGCAGCGACTTCGAACTTGGCTATAGATCCCAGTTCCTTGACAATCGGAAGTTCGGAAGCTTCTCTGACCGAGTCGAGTTGAGACCGGTTGAGAAGGTATTTCGTCCACGGCTCCTGGCCCGAACTCACAACATGTTCTGCGGCCGTGGGGCGTCCGCAGCGGGGATGCTCGGCGATAGTGCAGGTCACAGGGCCTATCCCGTTGGCCACCCGACGGCCACTGAGGACCACGACCTCTTGGAGCACGCCTGGGAAGGACCCAGGAGGGAACAGGTCAAACCGAAGGTCTCGCGTGTTCTGGACGAGCCACTGACGGAGGGTGCCAGCCGAGATCCCCGTGAAACACTCTGCGGGGACAACGAAGGCAAGGGCTCCGCCGACCCTCAGCTGGCAAAGGGCTCCGAGCAGGACTGGCAACCAGAGGTTCGACACCCCGGCGAACGACAGCCCAGTGCGTTTACCCAGCCTTTCGATGGCCGTCCTGTCAAGTTCGTCGTAGAACTGGAACCGTACGAAAGGCGGGTTCCCGACGGCCCCGTCGAACTCCTCCACGTTCGTGGCAGCCCACTCGATCGCGCTGGTCGTTAGCACCGTGCCTGGCATTGCCGTCCGGGCAAGTTGCTCCCGGCTCCTGACTGCTTCGGCCGGGACCACCTCTACGGCTGTCACCGATTGGAGCCGATCGCGCAGTGAAGATCGGCCAAGACCCCTAAGGAAGGCTCCATCACCCGCGCTCGGTTCGAGCAGCCGGAGCGCATCACGTCCCCGGGTAAGAGCCGCCAGCCTAAGCAGACATAGGTCCACTAGCACGTCCGGCGTGTAGAAGCCGCCCCGGAGTTTCTCGCCCGAAACCGCGTCCCTAGTCCTCATCGTTTCCTCCGGCGGTCAGCCAGTATTCCTTGATCTACGGTCTCAACAAGCGGAGCATTTCCCGTCGCCAGGCAGACCTGGCATTAGCGGCTTCCACCGTGTCCGGGTGGACGAGTCGCGTGAACTTGGGTTCTCCCGGTTCACGATGGAACGCAAAGGCGCGAGCCTCGGTCTCGACGTCGGCCTTGGTGTAATGGGCGCGTTGAAGCAAGTAGCCGTGCCAGGAAGGAACGAGAAAGGTCTCGAGGAACTTGCCGTACTCGGTCACGTCCTGGAAGACGCCCCAGCGCGTAGCGCCCAGCCGCCTGCGGACGATGCGCAGCTCGGCCATGGCAGCGAGGAAGCCTTCGACATCGCCCGGCGCGATTCGGTACTCGACCAGGACCAGGACGGGACCGTCATCGGGGCTGACGTGCTCACCGATGGAAAGCGAGGGGCTGGTGACCAGTTGCAGCGACGACCGGTCCACGACTGGAAGGCCGAAACGAGGGATCAGGAGGATCCCCGGGACGAAGGTGACAACGGCGACGAGCAAGGTGTCACGTAACGAAAGGAACGTGTCGACGACACCGAAGCCGAGCCCGCCGAGAACGAACGGTCCCTGGAGCACCACATAGAACAGAGACAGCGAACGCGTCTGCACCCATTCCGGAGTTACCTGTCGGGCGGCCACGATAAACGACACCGTCGCCCACACCCAGCACGCACCAGTCACGGGCAGTACCGCCATCGCAGCCCACCGCGTCGGCCAGATGACCAGGACCGTGACAGCGACCGCGTTGGCGAGAGTGGCGGCGGCGACGATGGCGTCGAGGTGGAGGCGTCCCTGGAGCCGCGGGAACAGAAGGGCCGCGACCAGGGCACCCGCCCCGCTGAGAGCCAGGATGAGCCCGTATTCGAAGGCCGTGCTGTGCAGGAAATGTGCGGCGAACAGTGGGAGCAGCGCGCCCAGTGCAACCGCGGGGGTTACGTAAAGAGCCGTGCGGGCCGCCACTGCCCGCAGACCGGGCGTGTTCGAGAAGTACCGCCAGCCTGACGAGACCGCTCCGAGGAGGCTCTCAGCGGCCGTGCCACCCGGAGTGGACAAGCGCAGGTCGCTCCGACCTCGCCACAAAGTCAGGAAGCCGACCTGGGGGAACATTATGAGGCCGCAGACACCAAAGAACACCGTTGTGCCGGCGCCTCGAAAGACGGCTCCGCCGAGGACGGGCCCTACGACCTGGCCGATGTTCCACTGGAAGCTGTCCACGCTGAGGGCGACGGGGACGACGTCAGGAGGCACCAGGCTGGCTATCGTCGTCCACCAAGACGGCGAGGACGTCCCATTGGATATACCCATGCCCGCTATCCCGATGAGCAGGGTCGCCGGCGTCAAGTCCCCGGTCGCCGACATGATGACGAGGAGGGCCACCGAACCGGTTAGAAGGATTTTCGCCAGCAGAAGGATGGCTCGCCGGTCGCGCGAGTCAGCGACGGCGCCGGAGAAGACTACGGCGCAAATGCCTGCCAGCGGGCTCATGACGGCGGCGAGGGTGACGAGAACGGGTGACGTCGTGAGCCGTTCCATGATGAACCCGCCGAGGAGCCCGACCATCCACACGCCGGTATTGGCGAACACGGCCGTGAACTCGAGCCACCGGTATGCCCGGCTGCGCAACGGGGTAAGAAGTGAGGTCATGTGGCGGCTAACGCGACGACCTTGGCCGCCGTTACCCGCACCAGTTCAGCCGGCGTGACAGCAAAGACGGCCCGCGGCGAGCCCGCCGCGGCCCACACCACCGGATGAGCGAGCAAATGCTCGTCGAGGTAGGCGTCGATCGTCTGGAGGTGGCCGATCGGCGGGACGCCGCCTATTGCATAGCCGGTGCGAGCGCGCACGAACTCGGCCGTAGCTCGCTCGACCGGGCCCCCGACGATCTCGGCCAAACGCCCCTCGTCGACGCGGTTGGCGCCGGAGGTAAGTACAAGGATGGGGCTGTCGCCGTTAATGGACCGAAAGATAAGCGACTTTACGATCTGCGAGACATCGCAGCCCACCGCAGCCGCCGCCTCCGCGGCGGAGCGGGTGCTTGCTGGCATCACGCGGACCTCGCCGGCGATGCCGAGACGATTGAGCTCTTCGGCAACCCGCGCTTCGCCACCGGCCAGTTCGCTCATCTCGTTCGGCTGCGGTCGACGGAGGCCCGGTTAGACCAGCGGTGTACCGGAAGACCACGGGAAGTCGGTCCATTGGGCAGTTGTGGTCGTCATGATCCCTTCTCCGAGGGCAGCGCCGCTGCAGTCAGGGCCAGGTCGCGCGCTAATTAAAACCGTACAAGACGGCACCATGCGCGTCAGGGACCACCCGTCACCCGCCACGGCCACGCTCTATGTTGACCCTTGGTTTGTCCCCGTGGGATCGTGGCTGTCGTGACGCCGCCCCCTCCCGACCAGAGCTTCGCCAGCGACAATGCCGCCGGTGCCCACCCCCGGGTAATCGATGCGCTCCGAGCCGCCAACCTCGGCGCCGCGCTCCCGTACGGCCAGGATCCCTGGACCACCCGGTCAGCGGAACGCTTCCGGGCGCTGTTTGAGGCCGAGGTCGACGTGTTTTACACCTTCGGTGGCACGGGAGCGAACGTCGTCGCCCTCCAGTGCCTGCTTGCCTCCCACGAGGCCGTGATCTGCCCCACCAGCGCGCACATAAACGTGGACGAGTGTGGCGCGCCCGAACGGTTCACGGGGGCCAAGCTCATTGACGTCCCCGCCTCCGACGGCAAGTTGAGCCCCGGCGCAGTGCGCGCCTTGCTGCAACCTTCGCACGACGAGCACCACGTGACGCCTCGGGTGGTCGCTATCAGCCAACCCACCGAGCTGGGTACGGTCTACACCCTCGACGAGATCGGCGAGCTGGCCGAGCTGGCCCACGAGCACGGGCTCGTCCTGTACGTCGACGGCGCGCGGCTCGCCAACGCGGTGGCCGCGCTCGGTTGCACGGTCCGAGAGCTCACCTACGGTGCCGGCGTCGACGTCCTCACCTTCGGTGGTACCAAGAACGGCATGCTGTACGGCGAGGCTGTCGTGTTCCTGCGCCCCGAGCTGGCTCGTCGAGCGCGCTTTGCCAGAAAGCAAGCCGGTCAGCTGGCCTCGAAGATGAGGTTCATCGCCGCTCAGTTCGACGTCCTGCTCCAAGATGACCTCTGGCTCGCCAGCGCTACCAACGCCAATGACATGGCCGGGCGACTTGCGAACCGCGTGACCGGGCTACCCCACGTCGAGATCATCCGGCCAGTCGAGGTCAACAGCCTCTTTGTACGATTACCGGCGCCGCTGGCCCGTGAGTTGCAAAACTGGTCGTTTTTTTGGAACTGGGACCTCAACGACAATGTCGTGCGGTGGATGACCAGCTTCGCGACCAGCGACGAGGATGTGACGAGGTTCGCCGAAGGGGCCCGCTATTTCGCGAACCAGTTCCGCACGAGCGATGTTATTGCTCCGTGATGCCGCTCAGCTTGCCTTACAACGGGATAACGACCTCGGTTAGCTCCGTGTAAGGGGCTCAGGTGTACAACGACCGAGGACGGTCCAAAAACGCACAGGAGCTGCAAGATGACAAGCGGGCCCAACCACGAAGACTGCGCCGACGATGTGCCTGGCGTGCCGGGTCGGCGATGGGCGCGTCCG
>DATKHZ010000212.1:0-9341 GCA_035509995.1 Acidimicrobiales bacterium
AGGGCGCTGGCGCTGTCGCCGCCACCCACCACGGAAAAGCCCTTCGTAGTGGCGACCGCGTCGGCGACCGCCTGCGTACCTGCCTCAAAGCGGGGATCCTCGAAGACCCCCATCGGGCCGTTCCAGAAAACGGTGGCCGCCGAAATGATCTCATCGGCGAAAGCGGCGGCCGAACCGGGCCCGATGTCGAGGCCGAGCCATTCCTCCGGCACGTCCGGGCCCACCAGGCGCATCTCGCCTTCGGGCTCCCTGCCTGCGCCGAAGACCCCTCCCGGGGACAGGGCGACGATGTCGGTCGGCAGCAGGATCCGCTTGCCGGCGGCGGCGGCGGAGGCGAGCAGGCGTTCGCATGTACCGATCTGGCTTTCCTCCAGCAGCGACCCGCCTGTCGAGTGACCTTGGGCGGCGAGGAACGTAAAGCACATGCCTCCGCCAACGACGAGCGCGTCGACCTTGTCCATCAACGCCTCGATCACCCCGAGCTTGTCGGAGACCTTTGCCCCGCCCAAAACGGCGACGAAGGGGTGCTCGGGCTTCTGGAGGAGCCCGTCCAGCACCTCTACCTCACGGGCGAGGACGCGGCCGGCTGCCGACGGTAGGAACTGAGGCGGGCCGACGATGGAGGCGTGCGCCCTGTGCGCCGCGCCAAAAGCGTCGTCAATGTACAGGTCCTCGTTTTCTACCAGCGTTGCCACAAAGGCAGGGTCGTTCGCCTCTTCGCCCGGGTTGTAGCGCAGGTTCTCCATCAGCTCGACCCGGCTTGTGTCGGCCCCCCGAGCGCTCAGCAGCTCGTAAAGCCGCTGGCGGACGGGGGCCATCGAGTACTTCGGGTCAGGCTTGCCCTTGGGCCGACCGAGGTGGCTGCACACGGTCAGCTTTTCCGCGCCGTCGGCCAGCAGCCAGACGAGGGTCTCGACGGGAAGGCGGATGCGCAGGTCGTCGGTTATGACGTCACCGGCGAGCGGCACGTTGAAGTCGCAGCGGACCAGGGCTCGCTTGCCCCCGACCGGCCGGAGGTCTTCGAGCTCGGGGAGCTTCACGGCTAGGCGCGCCCGGCGATGAGCGCCAGGTCGACGAGGCGGTTCGAGTAGCCCCACTCGTTGTCGTACCAACCGAACACCTTGACCATCGACCCGAGGACCATTGTGAGGTTGGAGTCGAAGGTGCAGCTCGCCGGGGAGCCGACGATGTCGGAGCTAACGATGGGGTCCTCGGTGTAGACGAGGACCCGGGCCAAAGGCCCGGACGTGGCGGCAGCCTTGAAGGCCGCATTTATCTCTTCCACGGTGACCTCGCGGCCGAGGATACCGGTGAAGTCCGTTATGGAACCGTCCTGGACAGGTACACGCAGGGACGAGCCGTCGAGGCGGCCCTTCATGTTGGCCAGCACCAGGCTCGTCGCCTTGGCAGCGCCGGTACTGGTCGGCACGATGTTGACGGCTGCGGCCCTGGAGCGGCGGAGGTCCTTGTGGACCAGGTCGAGGAGGTTCTGGTCGTTCGTGTAGGCGTGCACGGTCGTCATGAGGCCCTTTTCGACCCCGAAAGCGTCGTCGAGGACCTTGATCATCGGCACGAAGCAGTTCGTCGTGCAGCTCGCGTTGGAAATTACGCGGTGCACCGCAGGGTCGAAGGTGTCGTCGTTGACGCCCACCAGGAAAGTGCCGTCGACGTTGGTCGCCGGGGCGGAGATGATCACCCTTTTGGCGCCGGCGTCGATGTGAGCGACCGCCTTTGCGCCGTCTGTGAACATGCCGGTCGACTCGATCACGACATCGACACCCAGGTCACCCCAGGGGAGAGCCTTTGGGTCCTTCTCGGAGTACACCTTGAAGCTATGGGGCCCGACCGCGATCGTGTCCTCGGAAACCTTGACCTCTTGGTGGAGCGTCCCGAAAGTCGAGTCGTATTTCAGTAGATGGGCGTTCGCCGCTGGCGCGGCCAGGTCGTTGGCGGCAACAACCTCGATGTCGGCGCCCTTGGCGAGCGTGGCACGCAAGAAGTTGCGCCCGATCCGCCCAAAGCCGTTGATCCCAACCCTGACAGGCATCGCGTTCTCCTCGTCATCGTCGTTTCAGCGCAATCTTAGGCGAACCGCGTGTAACCCCTTCCAGACATTCGCTCAGAGCAGGTACGGGGCTGCCGGTGTGGCCGCTACTGGCTGCGAGCAATAGGCTGTTGGCTGCAGGAGCAATGGCGCTGCCGGCTGGCGAGCAACAGCGCTACTGACTGTGGAGCAACAGCAGCGAACGGGCGTCGAGGGTTATGGTGCGCTTTGTTTTCAGCTGGGCGCTGAGCTGGGGAGTGTCGTCCGGCTCGCCCGTGGTCAGGACAGCTGCCCAGGCGTCCCGGCCACGCGGGACTGTGAACTCGACGGGCTCGTGGTGGCCGTTGAGGAGCAGCAGGAACCGGTCGTCGGTGGGTGCGCCTTCGGCGTCTTCGATCTGGCGGCCGTCAAGAGCCATCGCCAGTGCCCGCGCGTGAGGGTCCTGCCAGTCGGAGGTTTTCATTTCCTTCCCGTCGGGGCGGTACAGGACCATCTGGGCCGGGCCTCCCTCGGGGCCCATTAGGTAGTCGCGCGGGCGCAAGGGAGGGTTCTGCTTCCTCAGTGCGATCGCTGTCTTAGCGAACTCGCGCAGGTACCAGTCGGCGTTCTCCCAGTCGTACCACGACACCTCGTTGTCCTGGCAATAGGCATTATTGTTGCCGCCTTGCGTCCGCCCGATCTCGTCACCGCCAAGGATCATGGGCACCCCCGCAGACAGCAGGAGGGTACCGAGAAGGTTGCGCCGCTGCTTATCGCGAAGCTGGAGGACGTCAGCGTCATCGGTCGGGCCCTCGGCACCGCAGTTCCACGAACGGTTGTTACTTTCCCCGTCGTTGTTGTCCTCGCCATTGGCCTCGTTGTGCTTTTCGTTGTACGCGGTCAGGTCGGCCAGCGTAAAACCGTCGTGGGCAGTGACAAAATTGATACTGGCGGTTGGGGTGCGGCGGTCGGACGCGTAAATGTCCCCGCTCCCGGTCAGGCGGCGAGCCAGCTCGCCGAGCGTGCCGTCGGTCCCCCGCCAGAAATCCCTGACCTCGTCTCGGTACCTGCCGTTCCACTCCGACCATCGGGCTGGGAAACCGCCAAGCTGGTAGCCCGCTATGTCCCATGGCTCGGCGATCAACTTGACCGGCGCGAGCACCGGGTCCTGGTGGACGAGGCTCAAAAAGGCGCTGTGGGCGTTCACTTCTCCGCTCTGGCGGGTGAGCGCCGTCGCCAGGTCGAAACGGAAACCGTCGACATGCATCTCCGTCACCCAATAACGAAGCGAGCCCAGTATTAACCGCAACGCCTCGGGATGGCTGACGTTAAGGCTGTTGCCCGTGCCCGTGGTATCGAAATAATGAGCCCGGTCGCCCTCGACGAGCCTGTAATACGCGGGGTTGTCGATCCCTTTCAGCGACAAGGTGGGCCCGAGATGGTTCCCTTCCGCAGTGTGGTTGTAGACGACGTCCAAGATGACTTCGAGCCCTGCCGCGTGGAGCGCCCTCACCATGGACTTGAACTCCGCAACCTGGCCGCCGGACGCGCCGGCCGAGCTGTACTCACCGTGAGGTGCGAGAAAACCGATGCTGTTGTAGCCCCAGTAATTGCGCAGGTTCCGCTCGATCAGGTGCGCGTCGTGAACGAACTGGTGGACCGGCAGCAGCTCCACGGCAGTGACCCCCAAGTCGGTCAGGTAACCCGTGATAGCAGGGTGCCCCAAGCCTGCATAAGTGCCACGGATGTGCTCGGGCACCTCGGGGTGCCTGAATGTCAAGCCCTTGACATGAGTTTCGTAAATGACGGTCTCTTCCAAAGGGATGTCCAGCCGAGCATCGTCACCCCAGTCGAAGCCTCTGTCGGTTACCACGCACTTGGGCATGTTGCGCGCAGAGTCTGTCGTATTCACCTGCTCAGGATGAGCGAAGCAGTGCCCGAACAGTTTTTCACCCCATTTGATGCTGCCGTCGACCGCCGTAGCGTAGGGGTCTATCAGGAGCTTGGCGGGGTTGCAGCGAAGCCCCTCAGCCGGGGCCCATGGGCCGTGCACCCTGAGGCCGTAGCGTTGGCCCACGCCAGCTCCCGGAAGCAGGCCGTGCCAGACATGAGCTGTACGCTCAGGAAGCTCGACTCGTTGTTCGTTGCCGGCCTCATCGAAGAGGCACACCTCTACCGCGTCGGCAATGTCTGACGCCACCGCGAAATTGGTCCCCTCGGCAACCGGAGTCGCCCCGAGCGGGAAATAGTGACCTCTGTGTACATCCACCCGCTTACCGTACCCTCCCCGCCGTGATGCGCATGCCGGCCTGACAGCTGGTCCTGGTCCTAGCTGGCGGCGGTAGCGGTGGTGGCGGTCGTGGTTGCGGCCAGAGCCGACAGCACCTCGCTCAAGCGGGCCGGGTCGTGCGAGTGGCCGTTTGGCCTGGCCAGCGCGGCGGTGACGACTCTCGCGCCCGCGACCTCCGACCGGGCCGTTGCCAGCCTGGTGGAAGATGCCGAAGGGGCCCCAACCTCGGTCGACGGGTCGCAGACAACGGTGTCGACCCTCACGTGGTGCGCGACGAGCGCGGAGAGGTGAGCGTCGGCGTCGAAGCCTTTCGTCTCGGAGTCCTGGGTCGCGAGGTTGCAGACGTATACGCGCCCGGCGTGCCGTTCGTTGAGCGCCTCCCGGATGGCCGGGACGGCGCAGACGGCGAGCACGCTGGTGAACAGCGAGCCCGGCCCGAGCACCACCTGGTCGGCACCCGCTATCGCTTCCAGCGCCTGGCGAGGGGCCGCCGGGCTGTCCGGGTCGAGCCAGACCCGGCGGATCGGCGCCGGAGTGTGAGCAACCTTCACCTGGCCGACGAGCTGGGTTGGGCCGTCCACGCCCTCTATTTCGGCGCACAGGTCGACGCCCACGGAGGCCGCCGGCAGCACCGTCGCCGTAACCCCGAGCAGGCGCCCGACCTCTGCTGTCGCCGCCACGAAGTCGCCCATCGTCTCACTCAGGCCCACCAGGACGAGGTTCCCCAACGAGTGGCCTGCTAAGTCACCGTCCGGGAACCTGAAGTCGAGGGCCTTCGCCCAGGCTCGTTCAGCAGGTTCGGTCCCAGCCAGCGCAAGCAGGCACCGGCGCACGTCTCCGGGCGCCGGGCCTGGCCAATCAACGCGCAGCCGGCCGCTCGAACCTCCGTCGTCGGCGGCCGAGACGACCGCTGTGACCCGGCCGGCGTAACGGGAGACGGCCGACAGTGTGATAGCCAGCCCGTGGCCGCCCCCGAGCGCCACGACGTGTGGGCCGCCCTGCCCCTGGCAGAGCGGGGCGCTCAACGCACAGCTCTCGTCAACGCTTGACGTCCCGGTGGATCGTGCTCGGGTTGTAACCCAACTTGCGGAGGCGCTCGGCGATCTCCTCGACCAGGACGACGCTGCGGTGCCGGCCACCGGTGCAGCCAATGGCGATCGTCAGGTAGCTCTTTCCCTCTTTTACGTAGGCGGGTACAAGGAACTTCAGCAGGTACTCCGCCCTTTCGAGGAACTCCTTGGCCTCGGGCTGGCCAAGCACGTACCGCTGGACCGGCTCGTCGAGCCCGGTGAGAGGGCGCATCTCCTCGACCCAATACGGGTTGGGCAAGAACCGGACGTCGAGCACATTGTCGACGTCGATGGGGACCCCGTGCTTGAAGCCGAAGCTCATCACGAGGATCTGCATGGCGGTCGCCTCGTCCCCCCCGAACAGGTCGGCCAGGCGCTCGCGCAACTGGTTGACGTTTAGCTCGCTCGTGTCGACGACCACGTCTGCCATTTCTTTGATCGCCTCGAGGCGCTGCCGTTCGTCGGCTATCGCTTCGAGGACGCCCTCCTGCCCGAGCGGGTGCCGACGCCGGGTCCCCTCGAACCGGCGCACGAGGACCTCGTCGGAGGCATCGAGGAAAAGGACCTTGACGGCCTCACCCGACGCTCTGAGCTGGCCGATCGCTGCCTGGAGGTCACCAAGCTGGCCGGCGTCGCGCCCGACAACCAGGGCCACACGCTGAGCCTCGGGGCCACTGCCGGAGACCAACTCGACGACCTTGGTGATGAGCGCCGTGGGGATGTTGTCCATGACGTACCAACCGAGGTCCTCGAGGGTCGCCCCGGCCTGCGAACGCCCAGCACCGGAAAGCCCGGTGACGACGACAAACTGTGCCACTACTTCATTCTGCCCCAGGCGTGGGACGGACCAGTTTCTCGGCCCGTAGCACCAGCAGGCGCGGGAAGGCAGACGCCTCCCGGTACTCCTCCGCCCTGTCCAGGAAACCGCCGGGAGGCGCCGGCTCGATCATGGCCGTCAGGTAAAGCCCTGCGGACACCAACGCGTTGACATAAACCGATAAGGGCCGGTGGACAAAGGGGATCCAGATGTTCTTGTCGACTTCCTCCACGCCGTGGTGCTCCAGGAGGTAAGCCCCGATCCGCCAATATTGTTCGCCGAGAATGTGGTCGTCGACCCATCCGCTGCCGGGTGCCTGTAGGAGGGGGTGGTTCAAGAACAACAAGAACGTGCCGCCCGGCCTGAGAACCCGGCCAACCTCGCTGAGCGCCTCGGCGGTCCCCTCGATGTGCTCGAACACCAAACACGCGAAAGCAGCATCGAAGCTTGCGGCAGGAAATGGAAGAGCCGTAGCTGCGCCTCGGGAGTACTGGACCTCCGTGCCCGGCGCGCCGGGCTGGCGCCGAAGGGCCATCTCCAACTGCGCCCGTGTGGGGTCGACGCCGACGACGCGGCGCACACCCGGCATGCTCGCCGCCACCCGTGAAAGCTGGCCTTCCCCGCAGCCGATGTCGAGCACTGCCGCTGGGCTCGCCCCCACGAGCAGCTCACGCAGCAGCGGGATTATCTGCTCGGTGTACTCGGGGTCGGCGCCTTCGGTAAAGCATTCCTGCCACCAGGCGGAATTGACCTCCCACAGCTGTTCCGCCTCCGCGGGCAGCGGGGAACCCGGCTCATGGTACGCCCCCTCTTGGAACGAGCCCCCGCTCAAGACTTGGCCTTCGGCCCGGCGCCGTCGTTCCTGCCTCCATGGATCTTCTCCCACAAAGCCTCAGCGACGGGTTTGGGCAGCCAAGACAGGGCCTCGAGAGACTCCTTGGAGGCCTGGCGGACTGCCTTTATGCTCCCCAGTTCGGCGACTAGTCGCTTGCGCCTAGCGGGCCCCAGGCCGGGTACCCCATCGATCACCGAGACCGTCATGCGCTTGCCCCGGAGCTGACGATGGTAGGAAACGGCAAAGCGGTGCGCCTCGTCCCGGATCCGTTGCAACAGGTAGAGGGCCTCTGAACCACGGGCCACACGGACCGGATCCGCCTGGCCCGGCAGATAGACCTCCTCGAACTGTTTGGCCAGCGCAGCGACCGGGATCTCATCTTCGAGGCCGAGCTCTTCCAGCACCCGGACGGCCACGTTGAGCTGACCTTTACCCCCGTCGACCAGGAGCAGCTGGGGCGGGTAGGAAAAGTGGCGCCTGCGGTCGGCCACCGGCAGCTCCTTTTCTCCGAGGTAGGCCTGGAGCCGCCTCGTGAGGACCTCTTCCATGGCGGCATAGTCGTCGTTGCCAGGGACGTTGCGGACCTTGAAGCGCTTGTACTCGCCAGGGCGGGGAAGGCCGTCCTCCATGACCACCATCGAGCCGACGTAGTCGGTGCCCTGGAGGTGGCTCATGTCGTAGCACTCGATCCGCAGCGGCGCCTCGGGCAGGTCGAGAGCGTCCTGTAGGGCGTTGAGGGCACGAGCCCTCGCATTGTGGTCCGACGAACGCTTGAGCCGGTGTCGCACCAGCTCCTCCGCCGCGTTTTTGGCGACCATTTCGACGAGAGCCTTCTTCTCGCCCCGCTGGGGGAAGTGGAGATGTACCCGGCTGGCCCCGGTCGCCCTGGGGTTGACGCTGCGCTCTGGCCGGCGCTTCTCGCTGGCGGCCCACCATTCCAACAGGCCCGCCTGGCCCGCCGGGGGCTCCGAGCCCAGGGTCGTTCCGGAAGCGGGCCCGGTCAATGGGCCCGGCCCCTCTTCATTGAGCTGCGGGGCGGGCCCGGCCCGGCGGGTTTCACCATCCTCGGCTGCCCGGAGACCTGAGAGCCACTCTTCGAGCACGTCGGTTTCGTCGACCTCGCCCGGGACAAGGATGAGCGGGGGGATCCCGTTGACGGCGTCGGCGTAGTGCTGCTCGACGATGTCGGCCAGCAGCTGCGGCGGTTCCAGGTCCTCCACCTTGTCGACGATGAAGCCCTTGCGCCCCACAACTCGCCCGCGCCTCACGTAGAACACCTGGACAGCTGCCTCCAGCTCGTCCTCAGCGAGGGCGAAGCAGTCCAGGTCCTCGGCCCGTTCGGTGACCATCTGCTGTCGTTCGATGGCCTTGCGAACAGATGCGATCCGGTCCCTTACCCTTGCTGCCAGCTCGAACTCGAGATTGGTGGCAGCCTCGCGCATCTGGGCACCCAGCTTGTCGACCACCGGTGAGGTGTCACCCGCGAGGAAGCTCCCGAGGTCTTCCACTAGGCGCGAGTACTGCTCGTGGTCCACAAGGCCGGCGCACGGCCCCGCACAACGCTCGATGTGGTACATCAGGCAAGGGCGGCCGAGGCGTTGGTGGCGGACGAACTTGCCGTCGCTGCAGCTGCGCACGGGGAACGTGCGCAGCAGCAGGTCGAGGGTCTCCCTAATGGCGTACGCGTGGGCGTAGGGCCCGAAGTAGCGGTTCTGGGAGCGGCCGCTCGGGCGGCCACGGCGGACCGTCGCCCGAGGCCACTCGTCCCCCATCGTCAAGACGAGGAACGGGTAGCTCTTGTCGTCGCGCAGGCGCACATTGAAGCGGGGCTTGTGCTGCTTGATGAGGCTGTACTCGAGCATGAGCGCCTCGACGTCGTTGCGGACCTGGATCCATTCAACGCTTTCGGCCGAGGCGACCATCTGAGCGGTGCGGGGCAGCAAGTTGCCGGGGCTCTGGAAGTAGTTGGACAACCTTTGGCGCAGCGACCTCGCCTTGCCCACATATATGACCCTCCCGTCGGCGTCGCGGAACTGGTACGAGCCAGGGGCGTCGGGTATGAGCCCTGCGGCGGGTCGTTCGAGCATCGACCCCAGTCTGGCGCACTTGGCCGCCAAAAACTCGGCTTGCCCGGCAGGGTGAGCCATCACAGGACCATCACAGCTCGCCCAAGAGCGGGTCATAAGCGGGGGTGATGATGAGTACAAGAAGCGGATACCAAACCAAGGAGCGCAGATGTCCAATCACATCCAAAGCCGGCGGCGCTGGCAAACTGCGACAGGCGGCGCAATAGGCCTCGCAGTTGC
>DATKHZ010000213.1:0-4499 GCA_035509995.1 Acidimicrobiales bacterium
CGCGACGGCAGCCAACAGGCCGACGAGGGCTCGCAAACGCCTGCGCCCCTCATCTCGGCGTGCCTCAGCCCATCGCCTTCGGAAACGGGGGTCGACGGGTGGGACCTCCCCCAGGAAGTGCTGAGGGGGCCGCGGTGGGCCGGGCGGCTGGGGAGGACGAGGCGGCTGGGGTGGACGGGGTGGCGAGGTCATCTGGCTCACTGCCGAGCCCTCCCAGACTGTGCGGCCCGCTCCAAAAGCTCGTCCGGCAGAGTCGTCAGGTCGCCAGCGCTCATCGTCAGGCAAAGGTCGCCGGGGCGGAGCACGCGCTCCAGCACGGCGACAAGCTCAGCGCGCGTCTCCGCGTACTCGACATCCTGAGCTGGGTGCGACGCGCTTATCGCGTCCGCCACCAGCCTCCCGCTGACCCCGGGCAGCGGCTGTTCACCGGCTGAGTAGACGGCGGTGACCACGACCACGTCGGCACCGTCGAACGCGTCGGCGAAATCACGGGACAACGAAGCCGTCCGGGAGTAGCGATGGGGTTGGAACACCGCCACCACGCGTCCCCATTGGCCGTTGCGAGCCGTGGCCAGAGCGGCGCGGACCTTGCCGGGATTGTGCGCGTAATCGTCGATGTAGGTCACGCCGTTGGCCTCTCCCCGAAATTCGTACCGGCGCCCAACACCTGAGTAAGCCGCCATCGCGTCCCTGGCGGCATCAGGTTCGGCGCCCACCTCGAGCGCCATCGCGATCGCGGCTGTTGCATTGAGCACGTTGTGCAGGCCAGGGACGCCGAGCTGGAAGCGGCCCAGGTTCCTGCCGCCGGTGCTCAGCTCGAAGCTCGCTCCCAAGGCCGAGAGCTGGACACCGGAGATCCTGTAGGTGGAGCCCTCGAAGCCGCCATAGGTGGTCACACCGGGAATGGCCCGCGACAGTGCCGCTGAACCCGGGTCGTCGGCGCACAGGACCCTCGCGCCGGGCGCCTGCTCGACAAACTCGTGGAACGCCCTGGCGATGGCGGCCTCGTCGCCGTAGTAGTCGAGATGGTCGACCTCAACATTGGTGACGACGACGCCTTCTGCGCCGAGCCGAAGAAAGGTCCCATCGGACTCGTCGGCCTCGACTACGAACCACTTGCCGCTCCCCCAGCTCGCGCCTCCACCGCCACCGGGCAGCTCGCCCCCGACGAGGAACCCGGGCTCAAAGCCCGCCTCAACCAGGACCGCGGCGAGCATTGCCGTCGTGGTCGTCTTCCCGTGGGTGCCGCTCACCGCGAGAGTGCGGCGTGTGTGGCAAATGGCCGCGAGCACCTCCGCCCTAGTGAGGGTCGGGATCCCTCTCCGGCGGGCTTCTGCGAGCTCGACGTTGCCGGCGTTCACAGCTGTCGAAAAGGCGACGATCTCCGCTTCGCCTACATGGGCTGGGTCATGGCCGATGAAGGTACGGGCCCCGAGGCCGTCGAGGCGCTCGAGGACTGGGGAGCGTTGAAGGTCGCTCCCCGAGACACTGTGGCCCATGGCGATGAGCAGCGCAGCAATCCCGTTCATGGCCGCCCCGCCCACCCCCACGATATGGAAGCGCAGCGGGCCGCGGTCCAGGTCAGGCAGCTCTTGGCCCGGCCCTGTTGGTGGGGCCTCAGGCGCCACTGGCGTCCCCCTCCGCCCTGTTCGAGCGTTCCCCCGGCCTCGGGCGAGCATGCTCTTCAGCCAGCTGCGCCACCGCGTCGGCCGCCTTCGGCCGCCCAAGCCCCTTGACGGCTTCCTCCATGGTGGCAAGGCGCCCAGGGTCGGCCAGGAGCGTACCGAGCTCCTTTGCCAGGCGGGCTCCGTCGAGTTCGTCGTCGCGGACAACGACAGCGCCGCCGGCGCCGGCGAGAAACCTCGCGTTTGCCCCCTGGTGGTCACCGGGAGAACCGGGTAGCGGCACCAGCACTGCCGGGACGCCGGCCAATGCGAGCTCTGCGACCGTGTTGGCCCCGGCGCGCAGCACCGCGACATCGGCGGCAGAGTAAAGCGACACCATGTCCTGTTCGTACTCGACCTGCTGGTAGACGAGGTCCCCTGGCGGGCGGAGCTCCCTGTGGAACTCGTCCCAGTCGCGACGGCCCACTACGTGGCGGATGGCGACGTCGGTACGTGCCGCCCAGAGCTCGGCGAGTTCCAGCGCGGCGCGGTTGATCCGCAACGAGCCGAGCGAGCCACCCGAGACCGCCACCACCTTGGCGTTAGGGGGGAGCCCCAGGCGCTCACGTGCGGCCGCCCTGGCCACCGGGCGCCGGTCGATGTGAGCCAAGCCCGCTCTCACCGGGACGCCTGTCACAACCGACCGCGGAAGGTGGACCTCGGGCGAGCTGACCGCCGAGGCGGCCGCCGCCCGCGTCGCCAGGCGGTTGGCGACGCCAGGAACGGCGTCCACGTTGACTACCACGATCGGGACCCGCCATAGCGACGCCGCGACCACACAGGCGAAACTGGCATAGCCGCCCAGCGAGATGACGACCGCCGGCCGCCACCTCGAAAAGGAGAACACCGCCATCGCGACGGCGGCGCACAAATCCGCCACCGCCTCCGAATTAGCGACGAAGCTCCGCAGCGACACCCGCCTGACGAGGCCCCTGCCCGGCAGCAGGGTGACCGGGAAGCCATCCAGCGCTCGGGCCTTCGCCTCTAGCCCGCGCCGGGCGCCGACGAAACGGAGCGTCGCCGGGTCATGCCCACGCTCGATCAGAGCCTCCGCCACGGCAATGCCGGGATAGAGGTGGCCACCGGTACCCCCGCCGGCTATCACTGCCCAAGTTCGGGGCTGGCCGGTCACCACTTCATCGGCCTCGCTCGCCGCTCGGACGAGGCGCGGCGACCGGGGCAGAGCAGCGTCGGGCCACGTTCGCTAGCAGGCCCGTCGCGAACAGGACGATTATGAGCGAGGTCCCCCCATAGGAGATAAATGGCAACGGCACCCCAGTGACGGGCAGCACGTCCACGACTGCTCCGATATTGATCATCGCCTGCGAGATCAGCCAGGCCGTAATGCCGGCGGCGAGGAGGCTCTCGAACGTAGTCGGTGCACGCCAGGCCACCTGCGCCCCGACAAAACCGATCGCTGCGAACAGGCAAATCACGACCAGGCTGCCCGCAAAGCCCGTCTCCTGGCCGATGACGGCGAAGATGAAATCGGTGTACTGGTTGGGGAGATAGCCCCAGCTCGCAATGCTTTGGCCTATCCCGGTCCCGAACCAGTGCCCCCCGCCAAGAGCTATGAGGGCCTGGGCGGACTGGTAGCCGGTGGTGCTGGCGTGCGAGAACGGGTGAAGGAACGACATCAACCGGGCGGCCCGGTAGCTCGCCGAACTAGCCACGAGGTAGCCCACCAAACCTCCGACCGCGCCCAGCCCCACCAGCGGCCCGGCAGGCACGCCGGCTGCAAAAAGCACCGCGGCCCCGCAACAGCAAAGCACGACCGCCGTCCCCATATCGGGCTGCTTCATTATCAAGAGCACAAAAGCGACCATCCCCAGCACCACTGGGGCGGCACGGTAAACCCAGTCAGGGGCGCTCTCGCGGCGCGAGAGCACGTCCGCCGCGAACAGCACGAGCGCCAATTTCGCGAGCTCCGACGGTTGGAAACCGAACGTGCCGGTGCCGAGCCACCTGGAGGCGCCGCCCGCGCTGCGGCCCACGAACAGCACGGCCAACAACGCTGCCCCGGCGAGGAGCATGAGCGGCCTAGCCATGCGCTGCCAGAAAGAAATCCTGATGCCCTGAGCTACGAAAAAAGCCACCGCACCAAGGCACAGGTACATACCCTGGCGCTCGAAGTAGTACCAGGGCGTACCGAAGGTGCGGAGGCTGGCGACGGAGGAAGCCGACAAGACCATTACAAGCCCGACCACTGACAGCACCGCCACAAGGGCGATGAGGAACAGGTAACTGGACCGTCGAGTTCCGGCCTGCGCCGGCACGCGGGCTGCTCGCGTGCTACCGAAGCTTGCTGTCATAGTCACTGTGGGCCATCCTCCGCTGTCTGCGCCCCGGTCACCCCGGAGCTCAATTTATCCCTTACAAGAGCGGTGAAATGCTCACCGCGCTCTTTGTAGCTCGAGTACCAGTCGAAGCTCGCGCAACCTGGCGAGAGCACCACGACATCGCCGGGTAATGCAAGGCTCAGCGCTGCGTCGACGGCTTCACCCATTGACCCCGCATGGCGCACGGGGATCAGCCCGAAAAACGCCGACGTCACCTCGTGGGAAGCCTCCCCGATCGCTACGACGGCCCGTACCGGGGGCACCGTGCTTGCGAGGTCCGAAAGGTCGAGGCCCTTGTTGCGTCCTCCCGCGATCAACACCACCGAGTTGAAGCCACTGACTCCCGCACGTACCGCTGCGGGTGTAGTCGCTTTGGAATCGTCGTACCAGGCGACACCCCCCGCTTGCCCCACCAGTTGCACCCGGTGCGCGGGCGGGAGTGTGCTGGCCGCAGCTAGCAGACAGCCCTCAGGGCTTGCACCAGCAGCCGTCGCCG
>DATKHZ010000214.1:0-2551 GCA_035509995.1 Acidimicrobiales bacterium
CGACCGCGGTGGGGACTAGCCCGCTTACCCGCGCACCCGCTCAGCTCCACCAGACCGGCGCACAGGCGACGGCGGCGTCGACCAGGTCCCCTTTCGCCACCGAGTTGTCGCTGAGCCATGCCTTGATGGCCCCGGCGAACCCGTGCGCGACGAACTGTGCGGTTACCTGGCGGTTGGTATCAGGCAGGTCCGGATGGGTGCACCGAGCGATGAACGCCACGGCGTAGTCGGTGAAGTGCCGCACCAGAGCTTCGTACACCCCTCCGTCGGCTGGGTCGCGCACTGCATGCCGGTAAATGGCCTCGAAGCGTTCGATGTGATCGGCAACATCGCCAATCGACAGGCGCAGCATCTGCCCCGCCGACAGGCCGCCCTCCGCCCGACGTTCGTCCTCTTGGAGGTGCGCGCGCTCTAGGTCGGCAAGAAGTACCTCGATGAGCAGCTCCAGAGGGCTGGCGTAGTGGTTGTAGAAGGTTGCCCTAGTCACCTTGGCGCGTTCCGACAGGTCGGCGACTGTGATCTGAGAGATCGGCTGCTCCGAGGCGAGCTCCACGATCGCCCCTCCACAAGCTTGGGCTGTTCGCACGATGCGGGGATCGATGCGGGGATCGGTGCGGTCAGCCAACGGACGCCGCTCCTAGAGCGCGAACCAGAGCCTGTGCCCCGAAGTGTTTTGGCCCCGTCGGCCTCAGGTTCAACGCCACTTGCACCCGGGCAGGATACCTGCTTATATACACGTGTCAATTTTATACATATGTCAAAGAGAGGCCCTGCCATGGCATTGCACTCGTCGCTCTCACCACAAGAGGCCGTCGACAGATTGGCCATTCGCGAGTTGTTCGACGCGTATGCCCACTGCGCCGACACCCGTGACGCAGAAGGACAAAAAGCGCTCTTCACGGAGGACGCGCGCTTTGCGGTGTACATGGACGGCCCGGGCACCGAGCCGAGCTACGTGCTCGAGGGTCGAGAGGCGCTATCGCCGGTCTTCGATGACTTGAACCGCTACGAGGCCACGATGCACTTCAACGGCCAAAGCACCGTGACGCTTGACGGGGACCGGGCGACCGGGGACAGCTACACCATTGCTCACCACGTCTACAGCGAAGACGGCACCCGCATGATGATGGTCGCGTGGCTGCGCTACCTCGACACCTTCACCAAGGTCGAACAGACTTGGTACATCGGGGAGCGCCAGATCATCCTCAAGTGGAGCGAGATGCGACCCCTAGGCCCTCCTACGGCGGGCTGACATTGCCCGGCCCAGGCCCGATCTGAGCGGTCAACATGGCACACACGGCAACGGCTCCTCGACGCACGCGGACGGTTGACGCGTTGCTTTGGCAACTGCGAGCGATGGCGGTCCTCGCCCTCATTGTTCTCGTCGCCGGCGTCGTGTCGGATTTGGTCGCTGGCGACTTCTGGGTACGGCACGCGTTGCTTGCCAGCGTTACTGGGAGCGTCATCGTGGTGCTGTTGTCGATAGCGGTCATCAACGAGATGCTCGAACGGAGGAGGCGCCGGCGATGGAGCGTCCTCGCCCAGTATGTCATGTTCGAGCTGGTCCGCAACGCGCGGATGGTCTGGTCCGGCGTCTTGGAGCTCGCCGGCCTGGCGTCTTCGAAGGGCAGCCAGCGAGAGTCGATAGACGCGGGCCGCCAAGTTGTGCGGGATACCTCTCGCCTCAAAGCGGCTGTTCGTGAAATTATCAACGACGACGAGCGCTCTGCGTCCTTGCGGTCCGAGGTTGCGTTACTCGCCGACCACGCGGATGAAGTACTCGGACGATGGGCCGCAGTGATGCTTGCCTCCGAGGTCTATGCCGAGGTAATTGACCGGCACGTGGAACTAGCCGGCGACGTCACCTGGATCGCTAGCGTCTTCGACGCCGCGTACCCGCCAAGCGACCCGCTCCGACAGAGGAGGGCCCGCAGCAGCCCGGCGGTGGAAATCAACAGTGACCTCGGTGGCGAGTGGCTGGCAGACCGGATCGTCGTCATCACTCAGCTCGCAGAGGAACTGGACCGCTCCACACTAGAAATCGCTCTGAGGATCGTGCCCGTCCAATGGTGGGAGGAAAGGCTCGGCACGAATGTCCCAAGCTCACCGCCAACCTAAAAAGGCGCCGACGGGAAGAAAGGTGCCTAGCACCCACTCCCCGAGGACGCCATTATTAGCTAAGACGTTGCAATTTTTGTAATTACGCAGCCTGAGAAAACGTTGCGGGCACCTGTGGCTCGGCCTCAACCGGGTTGCGAGCGGTGCTCAAATGGCGCACTTCCTCGCTCTGACGAGTTGACAACCACGTCTCGATCTCGTGCAACGTCATGCCGGCCACGGCGACGGCGACGAAGCCCAGCGCCAAGCCAAACGCCAACCATGTGACAACAGTCCCAGTGAACACAAGGCTGAACACGATCAACACAGTGGCGATCGAGCTGATAACACCATCCAGAACGCGCTGCACGAGGCCGCGGTCAGGGTCGAGTTGAGACAGCGCAGATATTCCCAAAATAGCAATAGCTACGCCGAAAGCCAACCACGCAACGGT
>DATKHZ010000215.1:0-4163 GCA_035509995.1 Acidimicrobiales bacterium
CAGAACCCGACTGAGGGTCCGTGTCGAAGTAGATCCGCGGTTGGGTGGCGAGCGGTGGTTGGCCTTGGGGCGGCAGACTGCTGAGACTGAAGCTCGGGTACCCGTCGGAGGGGTCAACTCCTGACTGGTTGGCCGGGGCAAGCACAGCCCCGTACCCGTGCGTGTACTGGAGGTGCGTATTGACCCAGCTGGCTGGTACCTGGGTGGGGTCGAGATCCCGGGCAGAGATCAGCACCTGAGTTTCCTTGGCCTTCCCCGCCGGGCTGTCCGACAAGTTGTAGCGGTCCGTGCTCGGCCCGCTCATTGTGTAGTACCCACGGAACCCTTGTTGCTTGAGGAAGGTGGAGTTCATGACGGTTGGGTCGAGCAGCGGCACGTTGGCCAAGGTTTGTTTGTTTGTCTGTGCCTGCAGCGAGTGCCCGGTCACATCTGACGCGGTCACCGTCGCGTCACCCTGGAAGTTCTGCGATGTCACGCATGATGACGTAGGTGCCGCGGACGACGTACAGTTCTGGAGCCCATAAGCGGCGTTTGTCGCGGTGATGTTGTCTTGGATGTACGGGGCTTCCTTGACGTTCTGGGACGGGTTGACCACGAGAGACTGCACCAACGCGGGGTACACGTTGGCCACGAGCGCCCAGACGAGCGCCCAGAGCACGACCGCGACGACCGGGAGCAGCCAGCCCTGCTGGCGGACGTTGTAGAGGAAGAGGCCGGCCGCGATAACCGAAATGGCGATCAATAGCACGAGCGCAGGGCGCATCGCGTGGACATCGGCGTACGAAGCGCCATCAAAGAAGTGTTTCGTCCCCAACACCAGCGAAAGGCGTTGCAAATAGTAATTGACCCCCTGTACAAGGGCCAGGACGGCCAACAGGACCGACAGATGAGCCTTTACGTGCGGGCTCACCCTTTGCACTGCTGAAAGGGGGCGTATCCCACCGTTCAGGTAGTGGGTTACTGCGCACAACAACAGGGTCACGATGAGCGCCGAGAAGGCCCAGCCGACGACCCAGCTCAAGAAGGGCAACCTGAACACGTAAAAACTGTCGTTCAGGTGGTTGAGCGGGTCGACACCGTTCCAGGGCGCCGAGGACGAAGAAAACGGAACTGAATTGGAAAAGAGCAGCCAGTTGTTCCACTGGCCGCGAGCGCTGACCCCGCCGATCAGCGCGAAAAGGACTGCGGCTCCCAGCCGGATCCACTTCATGTGAGCCGATGCGAGCTCTTGCCACCGGTTGACCAGCTCGTCGCCCGCCGGTGCTGCACCCAGGGGTGCTAGCCGGTCGGACAGCACAAGGTTGCCCCACAAAAGGGCGAATAGCACGACGCTGAAGGTTGCTCCAAGGCCCGCCTGGACCGTGATTGTCTTGGCCCAGACCGAACTGTAGCCAACCGACTGGAACCAAAGGAAATTGGTGTAGAAGGACGCGAGGTGCTGAACGGACGCGATCAGCACGATGAACACGACGACACCGATGACTAGTGCCCAACGGAGACGGCGGCTGCCTACAGGAAAGCGGCGCGGTATGTCAGACGATGCTCGCATGGGCAACCCGGAGCCTACCCTCGGCCCCAGCTAGCAGGGGGGCAGCCTGGAGATTTCCAGGTCAGTCTGTTTGGGTGTTCGCCGACGTCGGGAAAGATGCCGCACCTATCGTGGCGTTCGAGGCCAGCTGCTCCGGCGCCAGGGCGCACCTGCATCCCCGATGGGCGGGCGGGTGGAGCTGGCCCGTTGGCCAAACCTCACCCTTAGGCTGGGCCCCGGCAAGTTCGTTGTCCTCACAGTCGGGGCACGGGCCCTCAGAGGGGTCAAACACCCAGTGAAGTAGCGCCCCTTCGGGGAAAGCCAGGTAGGCTCCTCTCGAAAATGCCGCAGCGACCTGGTCGCGGGCGGCCGCCTCGATGCGCTGCGTCTTCCATTCCCGGTATGCGGCTCCCAATAGCTCAGTCAGCTCTGCGACGTCCTCGTCTGACGAGCTGAAGGCCAGTTCGAGACGTTGGTGGAGCGGTTCTGCGATCGCTCTGCCGAGTTCCTCTGCGAGGTCGTCGACACGTCCCAATTCAAGCCCGGTCTGAGACCCCTCGTCTCCGTAGAGCGCGGCAGCCAACTGGGCGCCAGCCCTTGTTGCCTCCTGCAGCAGTGGCCGGCCCGCCTCTACGAAGCGGTCAGGTTGTTCCTCCGCGTTAGGCAGGACGTTCGCCGGCGTCGGCAAGCCCTTCAGGTTGCGAAGCCGGTCGAGGATCGAGTTTTGCTCGTCCTGGAGGGCTCGCTTCAGCTTCCTTGCCAGCGACGACTCCAGATGCCCAGCGACCTCGTCGCGCCGCTCCAAGAACGCAGACCTAGGCCCCTCGTGGTCGTGGTCAACCCCGTCCTGGTCGCTGTGCGCTCCTTCATGGTCCGCAGTGCCTGCGGCGATGTCCTGCTCGGTTGGCGCTTCGGCGGGGGTGAGATCAAAGCCCAGCTCAGCACCGGCATCTCGCTCAGTACTGACGGCCGGCTCAGCCTCGGCGGTTGCACCGGTGCCGGCACTGACCGGTCCGACTGGTTCGCCGGTTTCGCCCGGTTGGCCTGGGCCCTCGGTGTCGGAGAGGGCCTTCCTTGCCTCACTCGTTGCTTGAGCGCGGCTAGCCCGGATCCGGGCGAAAAGACCCTGCACGTCCCGTTCCTGGTTGGCAAAGCCGTTGTCGGGCCCCGTCGTCGGCGCGTTCGGCTCGAAAGGCGCAGCCCCTGAGCCTGGGGTCGCAGGCGGCGGCCCGTCACTGCGCAGGATCCGGACACTTTCTATTGCGTCGACCCGCGAGACGACCGCCGTGCTTTCCTGCCCTGCGGGCGCTGCGGGTCGCGCTCCGCTGGAGCGCTTTTCTGAACGACCTTCGGATTTGAGCGCTGCTGGTTGAGCGGGGGCCCCGGTCCCTCGTTCGCTCCGAGTGGTCATAACTTGGGCGACTTTGGGCGCACTAACCATTGGCGAGTGCTCGGGCGCCGGCTGTTCCTTCCCAGTCACCGCAGGCTTGCTGGCGGTCGAGGGCGTTGGCGAGCCCAAGGCCTCTTCTGCCCGCAAGTCCAACGGTTCTTCATGGTGCTCGGTCGCGCCCTGGCGACCGACGGCATCGGCGGCCGCTTTGGCTTCGGCACCGGCTCGCTGTAGCTCTTCGGTCACCTCGTCGAGAGTCCGGCGCACAACGAGGTACGCATCGAGAAGACGTTCGCGTCCGGCGCGCAGTTGATCGATCTGGACGGTCGCAACGTTGCGGCGCCGAGCCAGGTCAGTGAGGATGGTTTCGCGTAGGTCCTGGGCAGCCTGGATTATTTCCTTGTACTTCTGGGCCGCTTCCTCGGCGAGCGCCTCGGCTTCCTGATGGGCCGTTTGGCTCAGATCTTCGGCCTCACTCTGAGCGCCAGCCAAGATCTCAGCAGCAGTGGCCTCCGCTTCGACAGTGCGGCTCGCCAACAGGGACTCTGCTCGGTCGGCCAAGTCCTTGGCTTTGGCTTGCGCCGCAGCGACTAAAGCTTCAGCGTTGGCCTCTGCCTTTGCCGTTATCTCTGCAGCCGCACTCCGAGCGCTGCGCAGGATGCCCGCAGTTTCCTCCCCAACGGCCGACATCAGGGTGGCCTCGTCCATCTCGGGGTGCGAAGCGCGCTGTTCGGCGTCCCGTCTCGCCGATTCAGCCGCCTCGATGCGCTCGCGCAGCAATCGAACTTGAGTAGCCACTCGCGCGAGGAACTGCTTTACCTCGTCAGGGTCGTAGCCTCGCCAAGTTTGACCAAAACGACGCCCCGCTATCAGGTCGGCTGACATGTCCGGCAGATCGGAATGGTGCGCGTGAGTACGGTCGGTCGGCATGTCCTAATAGCCTAGGCTCCGCGGCCGCGCGGCATTGGAACCGATGCTTGTTTTCCAGTCAAACAGGTGGCATTTAACCGCATATCGTGTGCAGGGCAACACTTATGGCTGCGCTCAGCCCGGACCACCTGGCGCTGGGAGCTCGCCCCCGTAGTGCTGTCGAAGGACCTGGAGTACTTGGCCCAGTGTTGTAACAGGGATGACCTGGAGGTTTTTGCTCGCCACAGACTTAGCCACTGCGTACTCGACTTGTGGGACGAAGAACACCTGAGCCCCTGCTTTTTCCACGGCTACTGTTTTTTCTTGTACCCCGCC
>DATKHZ010000216.1:0-3205 GCA_035509995.1 Acidimicrobiales bacterium
CGGAGGATGTCGACGAGCACCTTGCATTGGACACTGCCCCACCGACGAGCCGCGCTCTCGGGTCGAAACCCTATAGCCATTGGGGTTGGAGGCCCGAAGATGGAAATGTAATGCGAAAGAACGACTACACGACATTACGGGTGCGGGAGCTCGCCCAGCTCGCTCGCTTCCCGCTCATCGCGGCGTGTGCGGCTCGCCTCTCGGGAGCGGCCAGTCTTCGGATGTGGCACGACCAACTGCTCTACAAGCCACCGCGCACGGAGGGAGATTCGGGGAATGTGGCCTGGCATACGGACAGATATTTTTGGCAGACATGCTCGAGCGAGGACATGCTCACCGCTTGGATCCCGTTTGCTGACGTAAGCCGCTCGGACGGTGCCATGTCGATGGTCGACGGGAGCCACCTGTGGACGGACGAGTTGCAAATCAAGTGGGAAAGCGCGCCTTTCTCGGCTATAGACGCGGTGCTAGCGGAACGAGAGGCGACCTTGGTCCCGATAGAACTGAGACGCGGCCAAGTAAGTTTCCATCACTGCAAGACGCTGCACGGCAGCGGCCCTAACCTGGGGACGAGCCCACGCCGTTCGTTGGTAGTGCACTTTCAGCCGTGGGATAACGAATATGTCGAGCGCGGTCACTACCATCCCAATGACGATCTCGTGGTAAGGACCGGCTCGGGGTTCCCGGACTACAGCGATCCCCGTATTTGCCCAACGCTCTTCCCGGTTTAGCGCACGGTGGGGAGGCTCGATGCCCTGCTGGTTGCGACCGCCCTTGGGTCGACCGGGGTGATAGCCGGCGCTACCACTTGGTCAGACGTCGTTGGCCATCAAATGACGCCGCCGGTCGGCAAGCAATTAGCCGAATTGGCACCCCCCGGCGCTCCCCCTTACGACTGGTTCGGCAGTTCGGTCGCCGTCACGGGCAATACCATCGTCGTCGGCGCACCGTCGGTAGCCGGTGCATCCTCGGGTTTCGGCAGGGCGTACGTGTTCACCAAGAGCGCCACCGGTTGGCACGAGAGCGGCGAACTGGCGGGCTCCGGCAGCATCGCCCACGACTGGTTCGGTGACTCGGTCGCCATCTCCGGCAGCACCATCGTCGTCGGCGCACCTTCGGTGTCCGTTCTGACAGCGGGCCTCGGCCGGGCGTACGTGTTCACCAGGACGGCCACGGGTTGGCATGGGAGCGGCGAACTGGCGGGCTCTGGCGCTACGCCTGGCGACTTGTTTGGCGTTTCGGTCGCCATCTCGGACAGGACCATCGTCGTCGGGGCACCAAGTCACGCCTCGAAAGCGGGCGCCGCCTACGTGTTCACTAACGCAGGTGGGCACTGGCAAGGAGAGAAACTGGAGGGCGACGACACCGTGGCCAAGGATGATTTCGGTGACTCGGTCGCCATCTCGGGCAGCACCATCGTGGTCGGGGCGTTCGACCACGCCTCGGAGGCCGGCCGAGCGTATGTGTTCACAAAAGGCGCAACGGGCTGGCGCCAGGTGGCCGAACTGGTGGGCTCAGACACGGTGGCTGGCGACGGTTTCGGCGTGTCGGTGGCGATCTCGGGCGGGACCGTCGCAATCGGGTCAGGGCTCGCCGCCTCAGACGCCGGACGGGGGTACCTGTTCACGAAAGGGACCACGGGTTGGCGCCAGGCCGCCGAACTGGTGGGCTCGGGCATCGTCGCCGGCGATGGTTTCGGTGACTCGGTCGCTGTTTCCGGCAGCACTCTCGTGGTCGGCGCTTTTGCGCATGCCTCAGGCGCAGCCGGGGCCTACCTGTTCATCAAGCGGCCGACCGGTTGGCGCCAGAGCACCGACTTGGCGGGCTCGGACACCTCCAGCGACGACGAATTCGGCGATTCCGTCGCTGTGTCGGGCACCACTGTCGCCATAGGCGCATATGGCCACGATTCAGGGGTTGGCCGGGTGTACGTGTTCGAGGGCTAACCAGCGACAAGATGACGTTGCCGCAAATTTGAAGGGGATCCGAGAAGGTTCCATGCCGTGCTGGCGCAGACAGGGCCTCGGATCAAACGGGATCCGCGTAAGGTTGCGGCGTGAGCCATGAGGTGCAAGCCGTGGTCGCCCTAGAGCAGGGCAAGCCCGTTTCCCTGGAGACGATCCTGGTGCCCTCCCCCGGGCCGGGCGAGGCGCTGGTCCGGGTGCAGGCGTGCGGGGTCTGCCATACCGACCTCCACTACCGGGAAGGCGGCATAACCGATCAGTTCCCGTTCCTGCTGGGCCATGAGGCGGCCGGTGAGGTGGTCGAAGTGGGCCCCGATGTCAAGGGCCTCAACCCAGGGGCCTTCGTAGTGCTCAATTGGCGGGCGGTCTGCGGGCAGTGCCGGGCCTGCCGGAAAGGCAGGCCCCAGTACTGTTTTTCGACATTCAACGCCGATCAGAAAATGACCTTGAGGGACGGCACCCCCCTGACGCCCGCCCTCGGCATAGGGGCCTTCTGCGAGCTGACCTTGGTAGCGGCCGGTCAGTGCACCGAGGTCCCGCGCACCCGGCCCGAGGTGGCCGGCCTGTTGGGCTGCGGGGTCATGGCCGGCCTAGGTGCAGTCCTGCACACCGGGCAGGTGGGCCCGGGAGACAGCGTGGCCGTTTTCGGCTGCGGCGGTGTCGGGGCGGCCGCCATCGCCGGGGCCAAGCTGGCCGGAGCGACGGTGGTGGTGGCGGTGGACGTCGATGACCGAAAACTCGAACAGGCCCGGGCCTTCGGAGCCACCCACACGGTCAATTCCAAGCGCGAGGACCCCGTCGCCGCCGTCCGGGCGGCCACCGGTTCGTTCGGGGCCGACGTGGCCGTGGAGGCGGTCGGCCGGCCTGAGGTGCTCGAGCAGGCATTTTTCGCCAGGGACCTGGCTGGGACGGTTGTCCAAGTGGGGGTCCCCACCCCCGACATGAGTTTCCCTGACCTGCCCATGATCGAGTTTTTCGGCCGGGGCGGGGCGCTTAAGCCCTCGTGGTACGGCGACTGCCTGCCCAGCCGCGACTTCCCCATAGTGGTCGAGCTTTACCGCCAGGGCAGGCTGGACCTGGACGGTTTCGTCAGCGAGACGATCGGCATCGGTGACGTCGAGGCGGCTTTCGGCCGAATGGCCCGCGGGGAAGTCCTCCGCAGCGTGGTCGTCATCTGACCGAGCTGGCCGACGGGGCCCCAGGCGGCGAGGAACTATGAGATCGGCGGCATCCCGAAGTTC
>DATKHZ010000217.1:0-2186 GCA_035509995.1 Acidimicrobiales bacterium
GAGGTGTGACGGCCTCTTTTATTTCGATAAATGGGACCACAGGCAACATGAACGCCCATGAGGCTGCGATGCTCGCCTGGTTGCAAGGGGCGAGGTTGGCGGTGCCGTTCCACTACGGGCTTTGGCGCGACTCCGATTACGGCGAAGGCGCAACGCTTGACCCCGGCCTCTTCGTCGGCACGTACCACAAACTGAACCCGGAGGGCCGCACCCTCGTGCTGGAACCGGCTACCGCGGTGGTGCTCGACCGGGACGGCCTGGCCGCATAGTCACCTGGCACTCGAGGCGCGCACGACGAGCTCAGGCTCGAAGCGGACCGACCGGTGCTGGTGGACGGACCTCCCATCGGTTTCTTCGAGTAACAGTTCGGCGGCCGACGCTCCAAGCTCGGACTTCGGCTGGCGGACGGAGGTGAGCGCAGGCGACAGCATCGAGGCGAAGGCCACGTCGTCATAACCGACCAGTGCCACCTCGTCGGGGACGCGAACACCGGCGTTGGTGAGGCCCCTCAACACCCCGAGGGCGAGGAGGTCATTGGCGCACATGACCGCCGTCGGGCGGGGCGTGGCAGCCAGGAGCGGCCCGACCGCAGCTTCGCCGTGGTCCACGGTGAGGGCGCTCACGGCAATCTCCAACAGGACAGGCCGGGACGGCCGCCGGGCACGGCGCAAGGCGCGGCGGGCCCCGTCCAGGCGGTCGGCGCACTGGCGGATCGACAGAGGCCCGTTCACGAACCCGATGACCTGATGGCCGAGGTCCACAAGGTGCCTGGCCGCCAGTTCGCCGCCGCGCACATCGTCAACGGTGACCGAGCACAGGTCCAGGCTGCCGGCGTCCCGGTCGAGGAGCACGGTCGGGATGCCACGCTTCGCCAGGGCGGCGACGGTCTTCAGGTCGCGTTCGACCGGAGCGATGAGCAGGCCGTCGACCCGGTGCTCTTCGAGCACCCTCAGGTAGCGGTGCTCGCGCTCGGTCGACTCGTCGCTGGAGCAGACCATCAGCACGTACCCCTTGTCGCGAAGGACCCGCTCCGCGCCCCGTACCATCTCACCGAAGAAGGGGTTGGCGATGTCCAGCAGCACAACCCCTACGGTGCGGCTCTTGCCCACCCTCAGTTGGTGGGCGGCAGTGCTGCGAACGAAGCCTGTTTGCTCGATGGCCTCCAGGACACGGGCGCGGGTGCGGGGGGCTACGACATTGGGGTTGTTCAAGGTGTTCGAGACCGTGCCCAGCGATACCTGCGCGAGCCGGGCAACTTCGCGGATGGTGACTCGCACCGGGACTGCGCCGGCCCCAGGGTCGTCCGGGATGCCTTGACACTCGATCCTCACAAACCTAACATAAGTCGGCAGCCGGAATTAAAACGATTCATTTCCGTAGGTCGACATGGAGTGGACCGAGCGGGAGATGCGGCTTAGTGACCGCTTAGCTGCCATTGCGAAGGAGATGGGACGTGGAGTTTGGCGCGGGCTTGCCGACGGGCTCCGTAGGTGAGGGGGGCAAATCCGACAATGGCATGGCGGGCGGCGGCCCCGCCCCGGCCTTGGAACCGATGCTCGTGCTGGACCACGTGACCAAGTCATTCGGGGCCGTCCGCGCCCTATCCGATGGTTCCATCAAGCTCTACGCCGGCGAAGCCCATGGCCTGGTGGGCGAAAACGGTGCCGGCAAGTCGACCCTGGTCAAAATCCTCGCGGGGGTCCACCGGCCCGACTCGGGCGTTTTCACTCTGGACGGCAAAGAGCTGTCGCTCCACGGGCCGGCTGCCGCCGGCGCCGCCGGGATCGCAGTTATCTACCAAGAGCCGACACTTTTCCCCGACCTGTCGGTGGCAGAGAACATTTTCATCGGCCGCCAACCGGTGCGTTCCTGGAGGCGGATCAATTGGACGGCCATGAACGAGGTAGTGAGAGGTGTCCTCGACCGGCTGGGCGTCCACATGAACGTCACGACGCTGGCTCGCGGGCTGTCAGTGGCAGACCAGCAGATCGTCGAGATCGCTAAGGCGCTCTCTTTCAACGCCCGGGTGATCGTGATGGACGAACCGACCGCAGCGCTTTCTAACGCCGAGGTCGAGCGCCTTTTCGAGGTGATCGCCGCCCTGCGCGCCCAGGGTGCGGCGGTACTGTTCATCTCCCACCGGCTGGCCGACGTCTTCAGCACTTGCCAAAGGGTGACGGTAATGC
>DATKHZ010000218.1:0-6384 GCA_035509995.1 Acidimicrobiales bacterium
AGCGGCACCACGAGCTGGCTATGAAAGGGACGTCTTGTCCCGACCACTTCTTGCGGACCAAAGTGCGCCCGCTTGTGCTCGACACGGCGGCCGACGCACCTCTTGAGCATGTCATCGCGCGTCTCCGTGAGCTGCACGCCGAGTACCGGGCCGAGTACCACGCCTACTACCAACGCAATGCCACAGCTGGTTCCCCGTCGATGCGCGGGGCCAACCCGGCTATCGTGCTCGTGCCTGGCGTTGGCATGTTCAGTTTTGGACATGACAAGCAGACGGCGCGAGTTGCTGGGGAGTTCTACGTCAATTCCATAAACGTAATGCGCGGCGCCGAGGCTCTGTCTGTTTACGAGCCGATACCCGAGCCCGAGAAGTTCCGCATCGAATACTGGGAACTCGAGGACCAAAAGCTTCGCCGGGCGCCGGCACCTAAGGCGTTGTCCGCTCGCATCGCCGTGGTAACGGGGGCAGGGTCTGGGATCGGTGCGGCTACGGCCCGCCGGCTTGCGGAGCACGGCGCCTGTGTTGTGGTGGCCGACCTCGACCAACAGAGCGCTACTTCGGTGGCCGAGGACATCGGAGGCCCCGACCAAGCGCTCGCTTGCTCCATGGATGTCCGCTCAGAACGCGAGGTGGCGAGGGCACTGTCTGCGGCGGTGCTCGCTTTCGGGGGGGTGGATCTCGTGGTGAACAACGCCGGGCTCTCGATTTCTAAGAGCCTGCTCGACACCACAGAGAAGGACTGGGAGCTCCAGCACGACGTCTTGAGCAAAGGGTCGTTCCTCGTGTCCCGAGAAGCCGCGCGGGTCATGGTCCCCCAACAAATGGGTGGCGACATTGTCTACATCTCCAGCAAGAACGCTGTGTTTGCCGGTCCGAACAACGTAGCTTACGGTTCGGCCAAAGCCGGCCAGGCTCACCAAGTCCGCCTGCTTGCCGTCGAGCTCGCGCCGCACGGAATCCGTGTAAATGGGGTGAACCCTGACGGAGTCGTGCGTGGAACAGGCATTTTCGCTGGCCCTTGGGGAGCCAACCGTGCGGCCTTTTACGGCGTCCCACTCGACAAGCTCGGCGACTTCTACGCCTCTCGAAGCCTCCTCAAGCTCGAGGTGCTCCCAGAACATGTGGCCGACGCGGTCTTTGTACTTACTGGCGAGTTCCTCGCCCGAACGACAGGAGCCATCATCCCAGTTGACGCCGGGGTCGCAGCCGCCTTTTTACGATGATGAACCTCGGTGATCGCCCGCCCCAACTACGCTCCGTCCTGTCACGCGGCGCGGCTGGTTCTCGCTTGGTGAGCGACGAAGCCCAAGTTGGGAGGCGATAGCGTTGGCTCCGCCGGTAGAGCCGCCAGCGTCGCTAGGTGAGCTCGGCTTGACCGAGGCCTTAGTCGAGTTGTCCCGCTCCTTTGGCGCAGATCCCGAATTGGTTATCGGTGGTGGTGGGAACACATCAGTCAAGTTCGACGACCACATTCTGGTTAAGGCAAGTGGTGCAGCGCTGGCGTCGATCGGACCGGAGGGCTTCGTGGACCTTGACAGGCGAGCTCTCGAAGCCTTGCTCGGAACTGACTTGGGCGAATCCCGTGACCAGCGAGAAGCTGGTTTCAAGGAAGCGGTCCTTGCGGCGCGGCGCGAGCCAAGCCGGTTGCAACGCCCGTCAATTGAGTCGCTACTGCACCACGTGATGCCGGGAACGTTCGTGGTCCACCTGCATGCCACGTTGGTGAACCAGTTTGGTTGTTGTCGAGAGGGGCCCGCCCTCATTGAACGCCACCTCGGCGACGAGGTTGTCTGGGTTCGTCTCGTCGACCCAGGTTTCGCATTGGCTAAGGAGCTGCAGAGACAACTTGGGGCGTTCGAGCATAGGACCGGCAGGGAGCGCCCTCGCGCCGTGATCCTGCAGGGCCATGGCCTGGTCGTATCCGGTGATACGCCTAGGGAAGTCGCCGAACATCTCGAGTGGCTGTTCCATGCGCTGCGCGATATCCAGGCGCGCGCCAGTGTCCGGCCAACCTCGCTCCATGGGCAGCACCCGCTGAGCGGGGTCGAAGCAAGCGAGCTCGAGGTCGGGGCCCGCCAGGCTTTGGCGGATGCGCTCAGCCTTGCCGATGATCACAAAAGGGTCATCGAGTTCGACAATTCCCCGGCAGTCGTCGACTTCGTCACCGGCGGGGACGGCTACGACATTGCGATGGGAGGGCCGGTCATGCCCGACCAGGTGGTGTACTGCCGCTCGTTCCCCGTCTGGGTAACTACGCTGCCCGGTGAGCCGATTAGCGACTTGGAGGGCCGTCTCCGCGTGGCAGTCGAAGTCTACACAGACCGTCACCATGTCCAACCGAGCATCGTGCTGCTGGAGCGCCTAGGACTCTTTGCCGTAGCCGGCACATCGTCGGAGGCAGGCACAGCACGGCTTGTCTATGTGGATGCCATCAAGGTCATGACAGGGGCGCTGAAAATGGGCGGCATCAATTATCTGGAGGAGGGGTTCCGAAACTTCATCGAGAACTGGGAAGCCCAGTCCTACAGACGGTCTGTGTCTGCACGTCCCATTAGATTGTCCTGACAGGGAGCAACTGTCGCTCCGCGAAGACCTTCCTGGCCACGAAGGTGGCATTGATGGCCCGGGGTATGCCGCAGTATATTGCCGAGTGCAATAGGGTTTCGACAATGTCTTGCGGCGTTAAACCGACGTTGAGCGCGTTGTTGACGTGCGCCTCGAGCTCTGGCTCACAACCGCCTAGCGCGGTGAGTACCCCGAGGGTGACAAGTTCACGGTCCCGAGGTGCCAGGGCAGGGCGGTGAATGATGTCGCCGAAAGCCCAGGCCACGACTTGGTGGCCGAGCTCGGGAGAAATATCCGCCAGGGAATCGATAAAGCTCTGACCGGCCCCGTCCCCACTGATGCTGTCGAGAGTCTTTATACCGCGCTTGAAGCGGTCCGCTCTCGTCTCAGCCACGGTCTCCTCGCTCGTCATCGCCCCTAACTCCCTTGTTGTTTCTGAGCAGCGCTCATATTGCCCGACCGTCACCAGTCAAGCCGGCAGTTCCATCTCGGCTAGATCGGTTGCAACCGAAAATGGCGCCGCCGTCGCGCTACGCACCTCTTCGACGCTCGTGCCCGGGGCGAGCTCTCGGAGCACGAGACCCCCGGCGATATCGAACACAGCCAGGTCGGTGATGACCCGGTTGACGACGCGCCTGCCCGTGTAGGGCAGCGTGCACCGCTCGAGGATCTTCGGCGATCCGTCCCGGGCGACGTGCTCCATCGCCACGATCACCCGCTTGGCACCCTGCACGAGGTCCATGGCGCCACCCATGCCTTTCACGACCTTGCCCGGCACCACCCAGTTCGCGATGTCCCCGTCGGAGGATACCTGCATCGCCCCGAGCACGGCGACGTCGATGTGGCCTCCCCGGACCATGGCGAAAGACAGCACCGAGTCGAAAAAAGCGGCGCCCGGGAGCACGGTGGTGGTCTCCTTGCCGGCGTTGATGAGGTCGGGGTCCTCGTCGCCCTCGAAGGGGTAGGGGCCAAGGCCGAGTATGCCGTTTTCGGACTGGAGCATGACGGTGACGCCGGCTCCGATGTAGTCGGGGATAAGAGTCGGCAGCCCGATCCCGAGGTTCACGCACTGGCCGTCCCCCAGCTCGCGCGCGGCCCTCGCCGCCACTTCGCCTCGGCTCAGTGCCATGGCTCGCCAACCGTCCCGGGAGCGGCGCTGCGGGCCCGCACCTTCCGGCGCTCGATCACCTTGTCGGTCGGGTCGGCGACGAGCACCACGCGCTGCACGAAGATGCCGGGTAGATGGACGTGGTCAGGGTCGATGTCGCCCGGCTCGACGAGCGATTCGACCTCGGCAATTGTCGTCCGTCCGGCCATGGCGCAGGCGGGGTTGAAGTTGCGCGCCGACTTGGCGAACACCAGGTTCCCGTACGCGTCGCCTTTGGCCGCTCTGACGAGGGCGAAATCGCAGGAGATGGCCTCTTCCAAGACGTAGTCCCGCCCGGCGAAGCTGCGGCGCTCCTTTGGCGGCGAGGCGACGGCGACGGAGCCGTCCGGGCCGAAACGCCATGGCAGGCCTCCCTCTGCCACCTCGGTGCCGATGCCGGTGGGCGTGTAGAACCCGGCGATACCGCTGCCTCCCGCCCGCAGCCGCTCGGCGAGGGTGCCCTGGGGGACCAGCTCCACCTCGAGCTGGCCGCTCACGTAGCGCCGCTCGAAGTCAGCGTTCTCGCCGACATATGAGCTAGTCATCCGGTCGATGCGGCCGTTCGCCAGGAGCAGGCCGAGCCCCCAGCCCTCCAGGCCGCAGTTGTTTGACACGACCCTCAAGTGGTCCGCCCCGAGCTCGAAGACCGCCCTGATGAGCGTCTGGGGGACGCCACAGGTGCCAAAGCCGCCCACGGCGACCGAGGAACCGGGGGTAATGTCGGCGACGGCCTTTAGGGGGTCGTCAAAAACCTTGTTCATCTATGCTCCTGAATAGTTGGAAAGACCATCGTGGGTCGCTCGCATGTGTATTCTGCCCAACCTGGGACCTGTCCCGTGCCAAGAAGACAAGGGAAGTGTGCAACGGATGCGCAATCCTGTTCAGCGGGCGCCGGGCTCGGGGTACCCGATACCCGGGCCGCCAGGCGCCTTTACCATTCCCTGATCGTCGACGTATGGGTCCCGGGCTACAGGGTTGGTCCTGACGAGCGATTCGTAATAAGTCGTGTTCGCGATCGCCATGCAAAGATGGACATTGACGGGACCACCCCCTGCCACTTCGGCTCTCAAACGGAACGAATCTGCTGTGTGGGCTATCCGCATTGCCCCGGTAATTCCTGCCTTAAGGCCCGGGCTGGTACGTACGAAGGTGGCACAGCCTGACGCAATGAAATCGGCAGTGTTCATGTGGGCACCGTCAGAGGTCTCGGCCACCAGAAGGGGGACTCGCACCCGCTCAGATAACCATTTATACGCGGTCACGCTGAACTCCCGCATTGGCTCCTCGTACCAGAGGTAGCCGGCGTCCGCCAGCGAGTGGCCCAGGTAGACGGCGTCAGCAAGGTCAAATCCGGCGGACCCGTCGTACATGAGGTCCAAGTCGTCGCCGACGTGCCGACGCAACGCGTGTGCAAGGTTCGCATCACGGCGAGCGTTTCCCCAAGCGTGGAGCTTGATTGCTCTGTACCCTAGTGCCAAGCACTGGTCAGCCACGTCGAGGTACTCCTCGACCGACGAGAACGTCACTGTCGACGCATATGCGGGCAGCGCGGTCCGGAACCCGCCCAGGAGCTCGTGCACTGGAACGTTGAGTGCTCTCCCGGCCAGGTCCCACAGAGCGACGTCGACCATGCCAAGGATGTAGATCGGGAACTCCTCTATCCGGTCTAGCTCCCAGACCCGGTGCCACAGCCACTCTCTTTGGAGCGGGTTGGCGCCGATAAGCTCAGCGCGGAGCCGTCGGTTGACAAGGTCCTCCAAGATCACGCCGCGCGATGACAGGGCGATGCCCTCGAGGCCGTCGTCGGTCCCAATTCTCAGGACCCCTCCGACTCCTGCTGGGTCGGAGCCGGCCAGACCGTCTCGCCACCGGAAAGAGACCTGGCTCGGTTGTTGAACCTTTTCTACTTCGACACGAGTAATCTTCATCGGCTTCGCTTCGATATTCCTTCCGCTCGTTATTCCTTCTTCCGGGGCCGGGATATTGTAACTCGGTTCTTCATTTGTTCCCCTTGTAAGTGATTGCTCCTATAGTACGAAGTGGTCAAAACGGCGCTGCTGGTTTGGTTTTAGGCGGGTAACCCAACCCCAGGCAGCCGGTGGCGTGCCTCTACTCCCCATTGCCCGCGCCCGTGGGCGCGTGGACGAGGCCGTTAGAGTCGACTAGCGGCTCTCGCGTTGCTGGATTGGTCATGACAAGTGATTCGTAATACGTCGTGTTCGGAATTGCCATGCACAGGTGGATGTTCGGCAGCCCCCCGCCGTGAACCTCCGCTCGCAGCCGGAACGAGTCAACGGTATGAGCTACCCGCAGTGCCCCGGTGAAGCCACCCTTGTAGTGGGTGCTCGTCCGCACGTAGGTGGCGCAGCCGGAGGCGATGAAATCGCCCACGTTCATGTGCACCCCGTCGGCGGTCTCGGCCACTAGCAACGGGACGGCGACGCGCTCAGCCAGCCACTTGTAGGAGGTGATGCTGAACTCCCGGACCGGCTCCTCGTACCAGCGATATCCGGCGTCCGCCAGCGCCTGGCCGAGGTAGACGGCGTCGGCGAGGTCGAAGCCCGCTGAGCCGTCGTACATGAGGTCGGTCTGATCACCTACATGGGCACGCAAAGCTTGTGCGAGATTGGCGTCGCGCCGCGCGTCGCCCCAAGCATGGAGCTTGATCGCGC
>DATKHZ010000219.1:0-4098 GCA_035509995.1 Acidimicrobiales bacterium
GATGAACTTCTGGGCCGTGGCGATGATCTCCAGCGAGCGCGCCTCGCACTCGTCGCTGGTCGCGCCCCATGCAGTGATCCCATGGCCGCCGAGGATGACCCCGATCAGTCCCTCGTGCTGGTCTGCGAGACGCGCTATATCAAGACCGAGCTGGAACCCTGGGCGGCGCCAGGGTACCCAAGCCACCCGCCCGCCAAAACACTCCTTCGTAAGTGCTTCGCCGTCCACCGATGTTGCCAGGGCGATACCCGCGTCCGGGTGCAGGTGATCGACGTGGGCACTTGCAACTAAGGCGTGCATTGCAGTGTCTATGGAAGCTGCAGCGCCGCCTTTGCCATGAAAGCAATAATCATAGGCGCTCGCCATCTCGTCCTCGTGCTCGGGGCCTTTGTACACCTCGGCGAGCCCACGCAACCGGTCAAGCCGGAAGACTGCGACGCCGTTCTCCTTCAATGTCCCCAAGTCCCCGCCTGAGCCTTTTACGAACAGTACCTCGGCAGGCGTTGGACTAGTTGGGTCATCAATGATGGCCTTGCATGAGGTATTCCCGCCTCCGTAGTTCGTGTTACGCGGGTCACTGCCGAGCCGGTGTGAACGCTCAAGGAGTTCCGCGACCGCTTCCGGAGTGGACGTGCTCACACCCGCGCTCCGCTTGCCCGGCTCCGGCGTGAGAGCACCAGGTTCCCGGCGGCTCCGGCCGTGGACGCCACCAAATAACGCCAGGACCGTCGAATGGATTCAACGCACACCATCGTTATGGTAGCAACGATTGTGCGCACCGAGCAACACAAGATCATGGGACCAACGGCAGGGTAGCGCCGTCGCGTAAGAAGAGGGGGATCCTGTCCAACGGCGCGGCGGCCGTCACCTTGACCCCTCCGCGCACCGGTTGCCCACTCCAGGCGTCGGTCCAAGTTGCGCCGGCCGGCAGGTAGACATCGCGCTCACGCGCCTCGTATACAGCTACGGGGGCAACGAGAAGGTCGGTCCCGAACATGAACTCGTCATCGGTGGCCCAGGATTCCGCATCGTCCGGGAAATCGATGAAAAGCGGGCGCATGAGCGGCAGGCCCCCTTGGCAGGCGACGTCCATCTGGCTGTGGATGTACGGCCGCAAGCGTTCTCGAATGCAGATGAACTCACGCATGACGGCATAGACCTCGTCGCCGAACGACCAAATCTCGTTGGGCCCGCCAGTGATGTCAGCGCCGAGCGGCATCAAGGGCTCCCGGAAGCCGTGCAGGCGGAATATTGGCGAAAAGGCACCGAACTCGAACCAGCGGGCTACCAGCTCGCGAAAATAGGGCGACGCGGGATCACCGCCCCAGAACCCGCCGATGTCGCTCCCCCACCATGGGATGCCACTCAAGCCTAGGTTCAGCCCCGCCCGGATCTGCTCTTGGAGGGAAGCAAAGCTCGACTGGGTGTCGCCCGACCAGACCGCCGCCCCATAGCGCTGGCTCCCAGCCCACGCGGACCGGCATAGGACGAGGACCTCGGTCTCGCCCTCGGAGATCATCCCCTCGTAAAAGGCACGTGCATGCTCTCTGGGGTAGAGGTTCGCAACCTCCAGACCTGGTCCAGCAGCAAAACGGAGATTGGCCGGGTAGCCAGGGTTGATCTCCGGCTCGCAGGCGTCCAACCACCAGACCTGGATCCCGAGTTCGTAATAGTGCTCTCGGACCTGCTGCCAGATGAACTGTCGGGCCCGCTCGTTGGTCGGGTCGTAGAAGGCGACGCCGACTGGCTTAGCCAAGCCCCGGTCCGGCCACTCCGATACGAGGGGGGCACTGTGATCGGTGTCGATCAAGAGCCCCTCTTCCAACATAGTCCCATAGTTCTCGCTGAGCGGGCTGACAGACGGCCAGACCGAGACCATGAGGCGAGTCCCCATTGCGTCCAGCTCAGCCACCATGGCGGCCGGGTTGGGCCACTCTTCGGGGTCGAAACGCCAGTCACCCAGATGTGGCCAGTGAAAATAATCGCATACGATCACCGAGGGCGTGATCCCTCTCTCTCGGTACTCTCGTGCGACGGCCAGCAGTTCGTCCTCCGTCCTATAGCGGAGCTTGCTCTGCCAGAACCCGGACGCCCAAGCTGGCAGCTGCGGAGCATGACCCGTGGCGTCTGCATAGTGGCTGAGGATCTGGGCCGGCTCGTCACCCGCGGTCACCCAGTAGTCGATCTGGCGAGCGCTGTCTGCCACCCAGCGAGTACCGTTCTCGGCTAGCTCCACGCGCCCTACAGCGGGCGAGTTCCAAAGGAAGCCGTATCCCCGGCTGGACAGGAGGAACGGGACCGAAATCTCCGCATTTCGCTGGACCAGGTCCATCACCAAGCCCTTTTGGTCCAAACGGCCATGTCGGTGCTGGCCAAGGCCGAACAGCTTTTCGTCCGGGTACGCGCGGAACCTCTGCTCCATTCGATAGGGCCCGTTCCCCGTGGGGATGAAAAGCCTGGCACCCGGCCACCAGAAATGGGCTTCCTCCTCGGCGAGCAGCTCCTCGCCGCTGTCGCTTCGGGAAAAGCTGATCGCCCCTGAGCCTGAAAGAGATACCCGAAGCCTGCCGTTGGTGAGCGACGCACCGTCGCTTGTGATCTTTACCTCCCCGGAGAGGGGCTCTGACCCACTCAACGCTCCGGGCAGGCCGTCGAGTAACTGGCCGTGCCCCACCCGTACCCGGATGCTGTCCTCCCCCCACGCCTCGACCCTGACGCGCTCGTGACCAGCAGACCACTCCAAGCCATGGCCCCTTGGCTGAACGGTACCCATGATCTCTCCTTGCCTAGCTCTTGCGGTACATCGGCGCACCGGTCATCCCTTTAGCGCCCCAGCTCTGAGACCACCTGTTATGTACCGCTGGGCGAACATCAGCATGATGCCCGCCGGGATGGCTGCGTAAATTACTGACGCAAGGACAGGGCCATAATTAATGTTCTCTACCCCATAGAACCTGAAGATGCCCGTGGTCAACGGCGTGACGCCGCCGCCAGTAGTGAGCGTGTACGCGAAAAGGAAGTCGCCCCACGCGAAAATGAAGACGAACAGTGCCGCCGTAACTATCCCAGGAACCGTCAGAGGGGCGATCACGGAACGGAACGAACGCCATTCACCACAACCGTCGACGTAGGCCGCGTCCATTATCTCGGTCGGTATTGACCCCATGTACGCCCGAATAACCAGCACCGCGAACGGGACTCCGGTGGTCGAGTCAGCCAGCACCAGGCCCAAGACGCTATTCAGCAGGTGAAGGTGCCGGAAGAGGTTGTAAAACGCAAGGCTCAGGGATATCCCTGGGACCATCTGAGTGACCAGCAACACCATTGTCGTTACCGATATAAGGAGGCGCCCATTGAGGAGCCCGTACTTCATGAGCCCGTAAGCCGCGGGAACCCCGATCGCCAACGACACCAAGACGGTGCCGACCCCGATGGCCAGGCTTGTTGCGATGCTCCCCGACTCCTCCTGGACCGCCGCAGTGTAGTTCCCGAGCACCAGATGGTGTGGGAAAAGGGTGAGCGGCAGGGCTTGGAGAGTACTACTCGGCTCCAGTGACGCCACGAGAGTGAAATAGACAGGCAGAAGGAGCACAGCCAGGATCACCATCGCACCCAACGGAAGGCTGACCTCGCGGATGATCCTTCGCCAGTGCCTGCGCACGCGGGCCGGGCCTGTCATCAGCGCATCGCTCCTTCCCTCGTCGTGCGAATATAGAAATAGCCGACCACCATACAAAAGACAAGCAGTATATTGCCGATCGCGGCACCCTGGCCGAACTGGAACTCGGAGAATGCCAGCGTATAGGACCAGGTGGAGAGCAGCTGTGTGCCATTAATTGGTCCTCCATTTGTGAGCACGATGACAATATCGAATGCCTTCACGGTATAGATGATGCCGAGCATAATGACGATCAGAGTTACAGGGCGTAACACCGGTAGCGTTATGAACCGGAGCCTCTGCCAGGGGTTGGCACCGTCGAGCTGTGCGGCTTCGTGCAGCTCTCGAGGGACATCTTGCAACCCCGAGTGAAGGATTATCGCGTTGAAAGGTATCCCCGCCCAGATGTTCACAAGGGTTATGACGAACATGCCCTTCAA
>DATKHZ010000220.1:0-2833 GCA_035509995.1 Acidimicrobiales bacterium
CGGCGTTCCTGTTCCCCGCGATGGCCCGCCAGATGCGTGAGGTGGAGTACCTGCACGCTACGGCTGCCGACGGGGCCATGAGCTTCCGGGTCATGCTGCCGTTGGCCAGGGCGCAGGAGTACCCCCACGTTGCCGCCGACGGCCAGTTTGGTTGCGTGGTCAAGCTGTTCAGGGAGTGGCGGCTGTCCGGCGACGACCAATGGTTGCGGAGGCTCTGGCCGGCCTGCCGGCGATCCGTCGAGTTCGCTTGGATCAAAGGCGGATGGGACGAAGACCGCGACGGGGTCGCCGAGGGCACGCAGCACAACACAATGGACATCGAGTACTACGGCCCCAACCCCGAGGTCCAGACCTGGTACCTTGCGGCGTTGAAGGCCGCTGCAGTGATGGCCGAAGCCGCCGGCGACGGCGAGTTCGCCAAGACCTGTAAGGAGATGTTCGCGGCCGGGGCTTCCTCGACCGAGGCGCTGTTGTTCAATGGCCGCTACTACCAGCAGAAGGTCATCCCGCCGGGTGACTTTTCCAAGGTCGCCCCGCGCCTCCGGCACACGAATATGGGTGCGCAAGATCCGAACCACCCCGAGTTCCAGGTCGAGGACGGTTGCCTGGTCGACCAATTGCTCGGTGACACGTACGGGCGCCTGGTCGGGCTTGGTGGCGTGCTCGACGCCGGTCATGTCGACGCCGCGCTGGACAGCATCCACCGCCTCAACTACGTCCCGGACTTCGGCGATTGGACCAACTTCAAGCGCACCTACGCTGTTCAGGGTGAGCGCGGGCACATCGTCCTTTCGTACCCGAACGGGCTGCCCGAGCACCCAATGCCGTACTGGTCCGAGGTGTGGACTGGCGTGGAGTACGTCTACGCCATCGGCCTGGCCCAAGCCGGGGAGCGCGAGCTGGCTGAAGACGTGGTGGCCGCGGCCCGGGAGCGCTTCTCCGGCACCCGACGCAACCCGTTCGACGAAGCCGAATGCGGCCATCACTACGCCCGGGCAATGTCGAGCTGGGGCCTTGTAGTGGCCTTCACCGGGTTCGATTACGACGCGCGTAACGGGGTGATGAGCTTCGCCGGCGCCGAGACGCCCACGCGCTGGTTCTGGTCCAGCGGTGCGTCCTGGGGCATGTTGGTCCAGAGCATCGATGCGGCGGGTACGCGCCGTGCCCAGCTCGAAGTACTTCATGGCTCCGTGCGGGTCGAGCGCGTAAACGTCGGCGGCACCGCCCTGTCCCCGCAGTCGCCCGGGGTGCTCGTCGCCGGCGCCACGTACGAGCTAGGTCCTAAGGTCTCCGGAGCGGGCGAAGTATGAAGATCGGGATAGACAGCTACTGTTTCCATCGGTTTTTCGGTGAGGTCTACGACGGGCAGCCCAGTCCCCGCCAACCGATGACGATGAAGGACTTTCTTTCCTTTGCCGTAGAACTGGGAGTAGACGGGGTATCTCTGGAGTCATGCTTCTTTCCCAGCATGGAAGGGTCATGGTTCGGCGAGTTGAAAGCACGGCTCGACGATCTCGCCTTGGACCGCGTGTACGCCTGGGGGCACCCAACCGGGCTCGAAGACGGCAGCAACCGCGCGGCCTTGGAAGACTTGCTGGCTCAGATCGGTAACGCCGACTTGATAGGTGCCAAGGTAATGCGTGTGACCCCTGGTCCAGGGCCGAACGACTGGCGTTACGAGCCACGCCAGCCACGGCTGGAGGTGCTGGCGAGCTGGTTCGAACAGGCAGCTCGTGAGGCCGGTAGTCGGGGGATCAAGCTTGCTGCTGAGAACCATGGTGACTACACCGCCAAGGAGATGCTCTGGCTGGTGGAAGCGGTCGGGTCGCCCTACTTTGGCGTGAACTTCGACACCGGCAATTTCCTACGCCTTTTAGACGACCCGCTGGCAGCGATGGAGCAGTTATCTAAGTACGTGTTCGCCACACACATCAAGGACTTGAAGGTGCGCCGCGACGCGTCCCCGTCAGACTGGTTTTTCTTTTCCAGCACGCCTGTGGGCCAGGGGCTGATCGACATGAGCCGGATCGTCCGATTGCTGGCTGAGGCCGGGTACGACGGCCTCCTGGCCGTCGAGATAGACCACCTGCACCCCGAATACGGGTACGACGAGCACGGTGCGGTGCGCCAAAGCATCGACGAGCTCCGTCGTTTGGTAGCGGCCCAGGAAGGTACGGGACGGGGGGGCACCGTTGTCGCCGCCCCGTGAAAATATGGCTAATTACGGAGGAAGAACATGGAGTTCCGTAACGGCAGGTCGCGGTGACGGGGGCGAGCGGCGGGATCGGCCGCGCCCTTTGCAAGGTTCAGTAATGGTAAGCCCGCGACTGGAGCCGGAAGAGCTCTGCGTAGAGAGAGTCGTTCAGCATGAGTTGCCGATGTGAGCCGCGCTCGCGCAACTGGCCTCCAGCCAGGACGGCGATGGTGTCGGCCATGAGGACGGTAGAGAAGCGATGAGATATGAGCACGGTTGCCCCGCCGCGTTCTCGTGCTGCCACTTCGGCTGACGAGCCGAACCGCTCGAAAAGGGCGTGCTCGGCGGCGGCATCAAGTGCCGCCGCAGGCTCGTCGAGTATTTGCAGGAGCGGGTGACGCCGCATGACACAACGGGCAAGACTGACGGTCTGCCATTGACCGCCCGACAGATCGGTCCCCTTTGTGTACCCCCGACCGACGGAGCCCGTCAGGCCGCCGGGCACGACCTCGAGCACGTCCGTGGCACGGGCGTCCCGTACAGCGTCGGTGATCGCCATGTCGTCTTCGATCAGTTCCAGTTCGCCGAGCCCGACACTTTCGCGCAGCATAAGCTCGATCCGGAAGAAGTCTTGGAACA
>DATKHZ010000221.1:0-6094 GCA_035509995.1 Acidimicrobiales bacterium
TGTTGTCACCGTCGCTGTCGTCGTCGGTTCGTCCGTGGTGAGCGTGCTGGCCGCATACGCGTTCGCCCGCTTGGAGTTCTGGGGCCGCGACGTCCTGTTCGTCGCCCTGCTTTCCGGCTTGATGCTCCCCATCCAGATCGCCGCGATACCCGAGTTCATCGAAGTGAAGTACCTCGGCCTGCTGAACTCACAGCTAAGTTTGATATTCCCAGCGCTCATCCAGGTGTTCGGTATTTTCCTTTTGCGTGAGCACTTCAAGACAATCCCTGACGAACTAGAGGAAGCTGCCCGGCTCGAGGGGGCTGGCGAGCTCCAGATCCTGCGGCTTGTCGTGGTGCCCCTCTCCTGGCCCGCGATCTATGCCACCGCCATCATCACCGCTCAGTACATTTGGAACGACTTTTTCTGGCCCAACCTCTATATCACCAGCGCGAGCCGCATGGTGGCCCCCCTTGGCCTTGTGACGTTGCAGAACGCCTACCAAAGCGGGCCCGTCGGTGCGATCTTCGCCGGTTTGTCGATACTCGTTATCCCTGTGGCCGTGTTCTTCGTGTTCGTCCAACGCCAGCTAATGGAGGGCCTCGGCTTCGCCGGCATTTCCCGGTGACATGCATTACGCGGGTTAGTGGGACTCACGCCCCACCCGGTCCCCGCTCGCGCCGACCAGGAAGTCGAGGTCAGCCCCGGTGTCCGCCTGCATGACATGGTCGACGTAGAGCTTCTCCCAGCCTCGGACCGGTGCAGCATAAGCGCTTTTTCCATCGGTGCCCTGCGCCCGGCGTAGCAATTCCTCGTCGGGGACGTCGAAGCTCAATGAGCGGTTTTCGAGGTCCATACGGATTATGTCGCCGGTGCGCACGAGGGCCAGCGGGCCTCCAGCTGCGGCTTCCGGAGCGACGTGTAGGACCACCGTCCCATAAGCCGTGCCGCTCATGCGGGCGTCGCTGATCCGCACCATGTCCCGCACGCCCTGCTCGAGCAGTTTTCGCGGCAGCGGCATGTTCCCGACCTCGGGCATTCCCGGGTAACCGCGCGGCCCGCAGCCCCGAAGGACCAGAACAGAGTTCTCGGTCACGTCGAGGTCAGGGTCGTCCAGGCGAGCCCGCATATCTTCGATGCTGTCGAAGACGACCGCCGGGCCCACGTGCTGGAGCAGCGCCGCGGTGGCGGCGGCCGGCTTCACGATGGCGCCCAGAGGCGCCAGGTTGCCTCGCAGCACAGCGATGCCGGCGTCGGCCATGAGCGGCGACTGGCGGGGCAGGATCACCGTGTCGTCGTAAATAGGGCGGTCGATGAGGTACTCGACGAAGGGCTGGCCGGTAACCGTGATCGCTTCGCTATGGAACAGTTCCTTCACCTGAGCAAGGGCGGCAAGTACGCCGCCGGCACGATAAAAGTCGTCCATCAGGAACTCACCGGACGGCTGCAGGTTGACCATCAGCGGGACGTCGTGACCGGCTTTGTCGAAGTCGTCGAGCGTCAGGTCTATGCCCAGACGGCCCGCGATCGCCAAAAGGTGCATCACCGCATTGGTCGAGCCACCCACGGCGGCCACGGCGATGATCGCGTTCAGGAACGATCCCCGGGTCATTACGTCGCTTGGCCGCCGCCCGTCGCGGACCATGTCGACGATGAGGCGCCCCGTCTCGTGGGACATCTGGAGCAGTCGCGAGTCCGGCGCCGGCGTCCCCGCCAGGCCCGGGATAGTCATCCCGAGCACCTCGGCCACGACGGCCATGGTCGAAGCCGTGCCCATGGTGTTGCAGTGGCCCTTGCTCCGGATCATGGACCCCTCGGACTTCAAGAACTCGGCGTTTGTCATCTTGCCGCCGCGCACCTCTTCGCTGAGCCGCCAGACGTCGGTCCCACAACCAAGGGCGATCCCCCGGAAATAGCCGCTAAGCATCGGGCCGCCGGGGACGACAACAGCCGGCAGGTTGACCGATGACGCCGCCATGAGGAGCGCCGGGATCGTCTTGTCGCACCCGCCCAACAACACCAGCCCGTCGAGCGGGTTAGCCCGGAACATCTCCTCCATGGCCATGGCTGCCATGTTGCGCCACAACATGGCCGTCGGCCTGACCGCGCTCTCGCCCAGCGAGACCACGGGGAGGTTGTAAGGGACACCGCCGGCCGCCCAGACACCCTGCTTGACGGCCTCGGCCACCTCGTCCAGGTGCATGTTGCACGGGGTCAGGTCAGAGGCTGTATTCGCGATGGCGATCTGGGGCTTGGTCGAGTCGAGAGCATCGTCCGGGAGGCCCCGTCGCATCCACGCCCGGTGGATGTAGGAGTTCCGGTCCTGGCCGGAATACCACTCTGCGCTTCTGAGGTCTCCCACTCCAACCTCGTTCCAATTATCGTAGTCTCATATAACTATTCAGAACTGCGGGTACAGTATGGCACGTCAGGTCGGCGCTTACAGTCGTTTGCGCCGACCGCTAAAGCGAAAGTGGGAAACGTATGCGACTTGTCCGGACCGGGCCACCAGGAGCCGAAAAACCCGGTGCATTGCTTGACGATAACCTGCTCGTCGACCTGTCGGATGTCGTTGCCGACTACAACGAAGCGTTTTTCGGCTCCGGTCGCATCGCCACCCTGGCACCGCTCATCGCCGAGAGGGCCGCTGCAGGTCAAGCCGTGCCCCTGGGCGACCGACGCCTCGGCGCGCCATTCGCCCGGCCGCACCAGATCCTGTGCATTGGCCTCAACTACAGCGACCACGCGGCAGAAACTGGACAGCCCATCCCCGCCGAGCCGATCGTGTTCAACAAGGCGCCTAACACGCTCACCGGCCCGAACGACGATGTCCTCATCCCCCGCGGCTCGGTGAAGACCGACTGGGAGGTCGAGCTCGGGGTCGTGATCGGCAAACGCTGCCTCTACCTGGCCGACGAGGCTGCGGCCGCCGACGCCATCGCCGGCTACGTGCTCGTCAACGACATCAGCGAGCGTGAGTGGCAGATCGAGCGCGGTGGCCAGTGGGTGAAAGGCAAGTCGGCCCCAACCTTCAACCCGGCAGGGCCCTGGTTGGCGACACCGGACGAGATCGACGACGTTGCCAACCTCGACATGTCGCTTGATGTCGACGAGAAGCGCTACCAGAAAGGTTCGACGTCGAAGATGATATTTGGCCCTTTGTTCCTGGTGCATTATGTCAGCCAGTTCCTCGCCCTCGAACCCGGCGACCTCATCAACACCGGCACCCCTGCCGGAGTCGGTTTAGGCCAGAAACCACCGACCTACCTGCACGGAGGCGAGACGTTGAGACTTAGCGTCTCCCGGCTCGGCACGCAGACCCAATCCGTGATCCCTGACACCCACGCCGGGCGGTAGTGCGCGCCCTGGTGGTCGAGGGCCCGCGGCACGGGCGCGTGCAAGAACTTGATGCGCCCGTGCCCAAGGAGGGCCAGCTGCTTGTCGACGTGGAGCGCGTCGGGCTGTGCGGGACCGATGTCGAGCTTTACACCGGCGAAATGGTCTATTTCGAGAAGGGCCTAACCCATTTCCCCTTGCGCATGGGCCATGAATGGACGGGCCGCGTGTCGGGAGTTGGACCGGGCACCGATCATTCCTGGATAGGCCGACGCGTCACGGGCGACACCATGCTGGGGTGCGGCCACTGCCAACTTTGCTTGGCCGGCAGGCACTATGTCTGTGCCGACCGCGACGAGATCGGGATCACCGACGGGTGGCCCGGCGCACTGGCCGAGCAGATGCTGGTGGCAGTGCGCTTCGCTTATCCCATCCCCGACAACGTAAGCGTGACGACCGCCGCGATGGTCGAGCCAGGCGGGAACTCGTTGCGCGCGGTCGAAGCGGCGCGCCTGTCCCCGGGTGGGCGCCTGCTCGTCCTCGGGTCGGGCACGATCGGGCTGCTCGCTGCTCAGATCGGGCTCGCTCGAGGCCTTGAGGTACATGTGGCCGGGACAAGACCGAGCTCGCTCGCACTCGCCCGAGACCTGGGGATTGAGCACGTTTACCAGCTTGCCGACTTGCAAGAGGACCGCAGCCGCCGTTTCGACGCGGTGGTAGACGCGAGCAGCGACCAAAGCATGCCGGCGCTGGCGGTCAACCTGGTCCGCCCGACCGGCCGGGTCGTCCTCATCGGCGTATCGTCCGCGCCAAGCCTCATTGACAGCCGAGCGCTTGTGCTGGCTGACGTCACCGCCGTCGGCGTCTTGTCAGCGTCTCCCGGATTAGAGGGCACCATCGAGCTCTTTGCGTCCGGGGCCGTCAACCCCGAACCGCTTGTGAGCGAGGTGATCGGGCTCGAACAGGTCACGTCGCGCCTCGAGGGCAGCCGCGGCGAAAACGCAGGGCCGGGGCCGAAGGTACACGTCGACCCCCGTATCTGACTTTATTTGAAGCAGTCGGGAGCCAGGCCGGGGACGCCCGGACGGGCGACAAAGAGATCACCGGCATGGGGCTCGGCCGCGAGCTGGGCGGCAGTCAGGCCCTGGCGGGCCGTCGTGATGTAGAGATCCTCCAGAGACGGCCCGCCGAAGGCGACGCTGGATACGTGCGAGGTCGGTACCTGCACGCTCGCCAGCCGGCGGCCATCTGCGGGGTCGATCCTGTCTACCCGGAAACCGCCCCAGCATGCTGCCCACAGGTAACCTTCGGCGTCGATTGCCATGCCGTCGGGTTTGCCGTCGCCGTCGGTGATCTCGGCCACGACCCGCCGGTCGGAAAGCCGGCCAGTTTCCTGGTCGAAGTTGAAAGCGTCGATGCAGCGTGTAGGAGTGTCTATGTAGTACATGGTTGTGCCGTAACTGTCCCACGCCAGACCGTTGGACACGGTCACGCCGTCGAGGAGCATCGACACCGCGGCATCCGACTTCAATATGTAGAGCGAACCGACGGGTCGCGACCCGTGATGGTCCATGGTCCCGACCACGAAACTGCCACCCGGGCTCACCTTTCCGTCGTTGAAACGAACCGTCCCGATGTCAATTCGGAAGTCGCCGAACCGCTCCTGGGCCGTACCATCCGAGTTGGCGAAAAAGAACCCATCCTCGGCGGCGAGCACCAAACCTCCATCGTCGCGTAGGACGACCGCGCCGACTGGCCCACTTGTGGGAAAACTGCGGTGGGCTGCGCTCCCCGGGCTGAAGGCGTGCACACGACGGCCCGTGATGTCGACAAAATAGAGCTCTTGGGACCGCTCGTCCCAGACCGGGCCTTCGCCCAATTCGGCGTGGACGGCCAGAGCCACCTCCGCCTCGTGCTTCCTTATCGTCATGCGACCTCCCCTATTCCGCGATCATAAACCATGCCACCCCAAGCCGAGCACTAATCAGCCATCTTGGCGAGGAGGCCACCATCGGCGACGACCGTGGCACCATTGATAAACCGCGCCCCGTCTGAGGCAAGCCAAACGACCACCTCGGCGATATCAGGGGCATCTGCGAACCACCCAATGCTTTGCCCGTCTTTTGAGAAACCGAGAGAACCCACGTCGGTGCCCGCGGCTGCCACAGCCGCTTGGGTCATTGGTGTATCGACACGCCCGGGGGCCACTGCGACCACCCGGATCCCGTAACTTGCCAGGTCCACCGCCATCTGCCTGGTCAGCCCGACAACGGCGGCCTTGGACGCGGCGTACGGCGCGCTCTCCGGTTGGGCGGCGAACGCATGCACCGAGGCGACATTGACGATCACCCGCCCCCGGGGGGCCGCGGCCAGCAGCGGGACGCAGGCTCGGCTCAGGAGGAAAATAGCCTTGACGTTCACCGCAAAGACTCTGTCCCAGGTTTCCTCGGTCACTTTGGTGATGCCGGTGGCGGGGGGGCAGATGCCGGCGACGTTGCATAGTGTTCGAAGGGATCCCTTCTTGTCGGCGAGATCCGCCAGGAGGCGACAGTCTTCGTCGCGGCTGACGTCCGCCTGGCACGGCGTCGCGGTCCCGTTCCCAATCTCGCTAGCCGAGCGGTCCGCGGCCTCCCCGTCGATATCGGCGCATACGACGTGGTGGCCGCCGGCCGCTAGTTGCACCGCGGTTGCCTTCCCGATACCGGAGCCCGCGCCGGTCACTATCGCCACTTCTGCCGTCATATCCCCCGCTCGCCTCTCGGAGCAAGCGTACCCGCGG
>DATKHZ010000222.1:0-4471 GCA_035509995.1 Acidimicrobiales bacterium
TTGTGGGGTCGTTCAAAAGCGCGAGGCCGACGTACTCCGAGAGCCCCAAGAAACGGGCCGGGAAGCCGCCTTTTTCGGTCAGCGCGCCGGCCCCGACCGCTTCAGTCAGCCATGGCACCCGCCACGTCCAGTACGTCGGAGCGAAGGCGCAACCGGTCCGCTGGCGAAGGCTTTCGCGCCTGTCCGGGCCTATGGCGGCTGCGCCGGCGGGAGGGCGTGCCCGTGTGTCAGCCCACGCGACTACCTCAGCCAGGGGGCGCCCCGTCGCGTCCAGGGGGACAACCGAGTGCATCTGGCAGTCCATCCCAACCTCGTCGACGCCTTCGAGGTAGCCGTTGTCGCCCAGCTCGTCAATGCAGGCGACCAGGTCGGCCAGGTAGCTGTCCGCGACGAATGTTGCCTGGCCGGGTTCCGGTGAGCTCATATGGCGAGGCCGCCGCGCTAACGCGCCGTCGACCGCCACTAGCCGCCCGGGCCCGCCCGTCTCGAAGACAACCGCCCTTACCGACGAAGACCCGAGGTCGAGGGCCAGCGCGCGTCTATCCATCGGAGCGCCAACCTACAACCGCTGCGAGCCAGCCGCCCTTGGCCGCCCGGGGCCCCGAAATACGCTCGGCTCCATCGTGGCAATACCTGCTCCGCTCCTGCGGTACTGGCGGGTCGCCAGTGCCGTGCGGATCTCCTCGACCATCCGGCGCCCCTGTTTCGTCACGGTCTGCCAGTCGTATACGAGGATCTCGAACCCGAGGAGCCGTAGTTTGTTACGCCGAGCATCGTCGTAACGCTTGTGGTCGGGGCTCCAGTGGTACGAATAGCCGTCTAGCTCGACGAACAGACCGCCTTCCAGCTGGAGGTCCAAGCGGTAACCGGCGCCCTCGACTACGACCTCGCACTTCTCCACTTTGATCCTGCTGGCGGCAAGCAACCTCAGAGCCCGGCTTTCGAGGACGCTCGGCGCAGGGGCACCGGCAAAACCACGGATCGCGAGACGCTCGCTCAACTGCTTAGGCCCGCTTCGTCCGTGTCGCGAGAGTCGATCGGCCTCGGCCAGCAAGCCCTCGACGGTTACCAACCTGACCGCCAAGCCAGCGTCGATCGCTTCATCGACAAGCGCGGGTTCGGCACAGCCAGCTAAGTCGACCAGGGTTCGCAGCGGGTTGGTCGTTGGGATGCCCTGCCTGTGGGAAATGCTCGTGCTGCTGAGATCGCAGCTTCGGTGCACGATCGCGTCGGTGCGCGCTCGGATTTTGGAGCGAGTCACCACAATGGCTTTGTTCCTGGCAACACCGGGCCGTCGATCCTGCGGGACTGAGACAACTGGGATGGACGGTTCATGTTTGACTAGCCCCCAAAGCCAAGCGGCCGACTCGTGAGAAGCCACCCCGTCGGTCAATAGGCAAGCTGCGTGAAGCGTGCGCTCCGTTGAGACCGGCCAGTTCGCCGCGGCGTACAGTCCCGCGCCCGGCCTTGTCCAGCGGCCTTGTGACAAAGCGGTACGGAGCTGCGCTGGGCTGATTCCAGCGGCAAGCACTTGAGATCGGGTCGCCAGGCCGTGCTGCCTGCTAAACACCGCCTCCGCCAGTCGCCATGGAGAACTACGAGCGGACGGATATGGCATACGTCATGATATCTCATGCTATATCGCCACACGCTTCTGTGGCGTTCTGGGTCCCGAAATGCCATCTCCGGACAAAAACGGTCGGTAGGCAACAAAAAGTGTCAGTAGAAGCGGCCAGAGCGCCGAGAAGAGCACCCGGACGACCCCAAGAGAGACCGTCGACCCACTGCGCGGGGTACCGTGAGCGGCGTGGCATCGCCGCCGAGCCTCGTCGTCGCCATGGATGTAGACGGGAATTTCGCCGTCAAAGTAAGGGACGGGACGGTAGAGACAAGCCACCTCGTATCGGTACCCAGCGGGTTCGGGCTTGAGCTGGGGCTCGGGCTCGGGACGATCTCGGACGAGGACCTGGTGCGTGCTTCTTTTGTTTTTCTCCTCGAGAGAGAGCCCGCCACTTCGATCCTGGCGGAGTTCAGCCTCGACCTCATCTCGAGCTATTTCCCCGAGTACCGCCGTGAGATCCGCAAGTACATCGAGAACCACTAAACGCTGGCGAGGCTCACCTCGGGGTCGGCAAGCTTTTTGGTGTCAACAGTCCTCCGGGATGCGACAAGGTCGCTTATCTCCCCGGAAACCTCCCAAATGTTGACGTTCATCCCGGCAGCCACGCGGCCCTCTTTCAGCCAGAAGGCTATGAACTGGCGCCCTTCGACGTCCCCGCGGAAAATCACCTCGTCCCAGGACGGTGCGTGCCCCGAATACTCCATGCTGACGTCGTACTGGTCGGAGTAAAAGTACGGTACGCGCGTGTAAGGCTCGTGCCGGCCCAACATATTTCGGGCTGCAGCCGGGCCCTGGTTGCGGGCGGCGGACCAGTGCTCCAGCCGCACGCGTTCGCCGAACAGTGGGTGGAACGAATTGGCGATGTCCCCGGCCGCAAAGACGCCCGGCCGAGAAGTCTCGAGGTACTCGTCGGTGAGCACACCGTTGCCGGTCTCCAAGCCACCTTGCTCGGCTAGTTCGTCCCGCGGCTCGACCCCGATACCGACTACCACGATGCCGCCGAGGACGGTGCGTCCGTCGGCCAGGCGGACCCCTTCGGCAGCGGCCGATCCCACCACCGCCTCCGGTGCGACACCGAAATACATTTCGACCCCGTGGTCCTGATGGACTTGCTGGTAAAACTGGCCCATTTCGGAGCCGAGCACCTTCTGTAGCGGCAGCTGGCCCATTTCGACGATCGCCACCTCTGCACCCAGCTGGCGTGCTGAGGCGGCGACCTCGCAGCCGATCCACCCGGCTCCGACGATAACGGCACGGCCGGCAGCCTTGATGGCTTCGCGCAGCGTGTCCGAGCTTGCCCTTTCCCGCAGGTAGTAGACACCAGGGAGCTCGGCGCCCGGCAGCGCCAGGCGCCGGGGCCTCGCGCCCGTGGACAGGAGCAACGAGTCATAACCGAGACGCTCGCCCGTTGCCAGGGTCACGCTGTGGTCCTCGACGTCCAGAGAGGTGACAGTCGAGGACAGCCGAAGGTCTACGCCCTGGGCCTCGTAGAAACCGTCGGCGTGCACGTAGAGCATCTCCGGTCCAGCCTCTCCGCGCAGGTACTCCTTGGAAAGCGGCGGCCGTTCGTACGGGCGCTCCGCCTCCTCCCCCACGAGGGCCACGCTTCCCTCGAAGCCTTCTCTCCGCAGCGTCTCAGCGGCTTTGGCGCCGGCGAGGCTGGCGCCGACGATGACGAAACGGCGGGGATCACTCACGATGCCAGCTTTGCACGTCCGGCGGGGCTCGGCCCGAGAACCTCGCGGCCCCCAGTACCTCGCGGCCCCCAGTACCGCGCGTCCCCCAGTACCTCGCGTCCCCCAGTACCTCGCGTCCCCAGGACTTCGCGGCCCCCAGGACTTCGCGGCCCCGGGACCTCGCGGCCGCCCGGAACCTCGCCCCGGACATGTTCCCCCACGACGCCGCTCCGGCCTGGAATACTGGCCGGATCACAAACCGGTCCCCCTGGTGGCGAGGCGCCACTTTCTACCAGATATATGTTCGGAGCTGGCGCGACTCCAACGGCGATGGCATTGGCGACCTCGCGGGCGTCTGCGAGGGCCTCGACTACCTGAAATGGCTCGGCATCGACGCCATCTGGCTGTCCCCTACCATGCCCTCGCCGAACACCGACTGGGGCTATGACGTCTCGGACTACTACGGCGTCCACCCTGACCTCGGGACGCTCGACGACCTTGACCGCCTCATCGCAGACGCCGGTGAACGTGAGATCGCGGTCCTGCTGGACCTCGTGCCGAACCACTCTTCGGATGCGCACCCCTGGTTCGTCGACGCCCTCGAGGGGCGTGATGCGGAGCACCGTTCCTATTACGTGTGGGCCGACGGCAAAGCGGATGGCAGCCCGCCGAACAACTGGCTTAGCGCCACCGGGGGGACCGCCTGGACCTACGACGAGCGGAGCGGCCAGTTCTACCTGCACAACTTTTTACCGACGCAGCCAGACCTCAACTGGTGGCACCAGCCGGTGCACCAGGAATTCGAGAAAATCATCCGTTACTGGTTCGACCGTGGTGCTGCCGGGTTCCGTATCGATGTCGCGCACGGGCTTTACAAAGACGCGCTGCTGCGCGACAACCCCCCTACTCTGCCGAGCGACCACCACGCCATCAGACGGGGAGGGCTGCGCCAGGTATACAACGCAAACCGCCCGGAAGTACACGAGGTTTACAAGCGCTGGCGCCAAATTGCGGACGATTACGAGCCGCAGCGAGCGCTGCTCGGCGAAGTGTGGGAACTCGACCCGGAGCGCTTCGGGGACTACTACGGCCGGGAGAAACCAGAGCTGCAAATGGCTTTCAACTTTCTGTTTGTCGAGGCGGAGCTGAAAGCACGCGATCTCGCCGCGATAGC
>DATKHZ010000223.1:0-4308 GCA_035509995.1 Acidimicrobiales bacterium
CCCTGGCTTTGTACGGGGATACCCTATGGGTGCTCAGTTTCGGTGTCAGCTCGTTCCTTTCCAGTCATCACCGCACCACGCTCACTGCTCTCGATGCTGCGACGGGCAGGGCTAAGCATGTCGTAACGTTTCCGTACCCGAGCGGGCCCTACAAGCTCGTCGTGACGGCTGCCGATCTGGAAGGGGCCCTGGTCACATACGGCCCAGACCTGTTCTTGGCCGCCCCCTTCTTCAACGAGGTCATAGAGCTCGACGCTAGTAGTGGCCGGCTCGTGCGGGTCATCGCCGGGCCACAGTTCGACTTCCGCGTGCCGACAGCATTGGCCACCATCGGCCCTGACCTGTTCGTCGCCAACGGGGCGGGCCAAGGCGGCGGCTCGGTAACAGAGATCGATGCTGAGACCGGCGCTCTCGTGCAGGTTATCGCCGGCAAGCCGTTCCACTTCGCCGGCCCCGTTGCCCTGGCCACCTGGGGCCCGTACCTGTTTGTGGTCAACGCCGGCAAGGCAATCAGCGGTATCAGCACCAGCCTCCCTCCAGGGTCGGTCACCGAGGTGGACACCTACGCCTCTTTGGGCTCGCTGCCGACTTCGACCCCGAGCACCTCGTTGCCTTCCACGAGCACAACGAGTACTGAGCCGACAACTACGGCCAGCACCACACTTGGCACGATTACTACAACCACTGCCGTGCCCGGCTCTGGCGCTCCTACGACAGCGCCAATAGGCACGACGACTACTGCGGCTACCGCGACGACTATGACAGGCGCAAGCACGACAACCACGATGGTGCCGGGGAGCACGACCACCACTACGACGCCCTCGCCTGTGCCGCCGCAACGGGCGACTTTGGTGCGAGTCGTATCGGAGCCAAAGCTCGACTTCGCGGGGCCCGGGGCGGCGGTTGTCAGCAACGGCCAGCTGTTCGTGACGACTTCCGCCGGGCCGCTAGGTGCGGTGCTGGTCATGAACGCCTCTACGGGCGCATTGGAGGAAGTCCTCGACCGATCGTCGTGCCAGTTCGCATCGCCCACAGTCCTCCAGCTTGACGGCGACGAGATATTCGTGGGCAGCCAACTCGGCGGTGTCACACAACTGAGCGGAGGGCGCTGCGTCCGAACGGTGGAAGGTTCCACGTACGGCTTCCACCTGCCGACGGACAGTACCGTTTCCGACGGCGAGCTTTTCGTGGCTAATTCGTTCGCGGGGCCGTCCCTCACTGGTTCTATAACCGAGCTCAATGCCAGCACAGGGGCCTTCTCGCGCGTCCTGGCCCAGCCCGCGGGCTCCTTCGGGACCGTGGAGCTGCTGGCCAACGCTAAGAGCCTTTATGTGGTCACCCTTTTCGGCCAAGTCCTGCAGTTGAACGCGAATACGGGGGCCGTGACCCGTCGTTTCAACGAGCCCGACGCTCCATTTGGAGGCATTGTTACCGGGGCAATCCTGTACGGGTCGACGATTTATGAAAGCGAGGCTCTGGGTGGTCTTTCGTCGGTCAATACCATGAGCGGCCGTGTCCGTCACGTTGTTGCCGCTGCGGTTTCGAGCTTTGAGACCGCAGCGTCGAATGGGATCCCCACACCGATGGTGTTTTACGGCAAAGACCTTTTTTATCTATCGTCAAACCAGAGCGGGAAGGTATTTATCGAGGAGGTGGACACGGCCACGGGCAAGGTCGTCCGGGATATCACTGCGCCGAGTTACCAGCTGGGACCGTCTTCCCAGATGACCCTGTGGGGGAATGACCTCTTCGTGACGAACCCGGCATTGCCCACGGGAAAGGGCCTGGTGGCCGTCTTGAACCCTCCGGCCGGTTCACTCACCGAGATAGACGCCACGACTGGCCGAATGGTGAGGCGGATCTCGGGTGCCCGCTATGACTTCCATGCACCCGAAGAGATAACTGCCGTCGGCAATGATCTCTTCGTGGCCGATTCCGGCGCCAACGCCGTCACCGAGGTGGACCCAAGCAAGGGCCAACTAGTGGGCGTCCTGAGTGGCTCACAATACCAGTTCGAGTCCCCGGTGGGACTGGACGTCTACGGCGACCATTTGTACGTCATAAACGAATCGGGCGACAGCGTCACCGACATCGACCTCAGGCCATGAGCCCGCGCTGATGGTAAGTGCTGTAAGTGGGCCGGGGCCGTACACCTAAAGTAAGCGACGGCGATCGCTTGCGACCAGGCTAAGCAACGAGCTTCCAGGCGGCCTTCGCCCCTCCTTTTCTGCAGAACCACAACCGTCCGGTCCTGTCACAATAAAGGTCGCCGGTTTCACCGGGTACCGGATGTGAGCGAAGTGATCCCGGTGTGAGCTTGATCTGCGCAGCTCCGCCGGAGAAATTACCGCCACGACCGGCTTTGCTGTGGCCGCGCACACCGTCACCTCCTCCACTGAGCCCAAGTACACCGGTCGCCTCGTGACTATCGCCCACGACGCTCCCGGTGCCGGAGGCGCCGCTGCCAGGCCCGGTCGTCGCCCTGAGCGCTGGCCCTGTGCCGGCATTGGTCACAAGAACGGTGGCCGCCTTGGTTGTCGCACCGGCGACGATCGCCCTCCCGAGCGGACCTGTCCCGGTGACAGCAATGCCGGTAAGCCCGGTCGCCGACACACCAACGGTCGTGCCGCTCGCCAGCACGGCTATCGGCCCAGACGCAGTAACCCCAGTGGAGGTGCCGGAAGCACTGACGGCCACTGGGCCGTTGGCCGCCACACCAACTGTCGTGCCGTTCGCAGCCAGCGCGGTCGGCCCGGAAGTGGCCACCCCTATAGTGGCCCCGCTCGCCGTGACGCCCGTCGGGCCAATGGCAGCCAGGCCAACCGTTGTACCCGTCGCTTGTACAGCGGTTGGGCCGGACGCACTAATGCCTATTGTTCCCCCGGTGGCTGACACCGCCGTAGGGCCCTTGGCGGCGACGCCCACCGTGCCGCCGGTTGCCGTAACCGCGGTTATCCCGGACGAACTGAGGCCAAAGGTATCGCCATTAGCCACTACGGCCGTCGCGCCGGAGGCGTTGACCCCTGTCCCCGTCCCCCCGGAGGCATTCAGGCCGATCCCGCTCACGCTCGTCGCGTACATTCCCCAGCCGGACCCGGCGTGCGACCCCCAGATACCGATGCCGAGGCCAGCGGTGCCGTTGTTTTGACCGCGCACTGCCGAGGAGAACCCTCCCGGGGCGCTGCTGCTGATCACCCCGACAATGGCGGTGGCGTTGGCGCTCGTGCTATCGCTGGTGCCCGAGACGGCCGTGCCCTGCGCGTTGTGGCCCTGGACCGCGACGTTCTTGGCACCGCTGGCCGTGCCCAACACCCCGGCCCCCGAACCTGCCACCAACCCGCTGTTCACTCCGACCACGCCGTTGCCGTTCCCGTTGTCGGTGAAACCATAGACCCCGTTGGCGACGCCGCCTTTGCCCGCGGTCGCCCCGGCCCCGGCCCAACCTCCCAGGCCGGCTGGATAGCTCGCGCTCGAGCCGCTGTAGGTCGAGTCGTTCCCCAGCAACACCACACCGCCGAACCCGGCCGCGCCGTCATAGAGGACAGATGTCCTGGCCTCCGCGGTCGTCTGGTTGCCGGCAGTCACGTTGGAGCCGTTGGATGCGGCGGCTGGCAAGGCATCGCGGTTTGCCAGGGCAGCGCCCCCCACAACCGTCACCGCCGCTGCACCGAGCGCCTTGGTCATCACGCCCCGCCTGCTGATCACATGCCCCGAACTTGGCGCCAGTTTTCGAGGCGTGCTCTTCGCGATATTGGTCGGGTTCTCCAACCGGTCACGAAGCTCTGCGTTGTCCCGGACCAACTGAGCGCAAATCGCCCGGAGCTCCTTCAGCTCAGCGGCCAGGGTTTCAAGCTGCACAGCCACTAGTTCGCTCATGGTTACCTCCTGAAAAGGTTGGCTCGAATGCTAGACGAACCACTTCTTGGAGCTGCCAAGAGGTCGGGACGCCGGGCCGGCAGGTCTGACGGCGAGCCCGCGAAAAGAACGGGGCCCGTCCCTCAAGACGCTCGGTTCGCCGCGCTATACAGCTAGAGCCCCGTGATGTACGATTCGTACATGTCAGAGTTGGCCGTCAGCGTCGCCAGGGACAACCTGGCCGGAGCAATCGAGCAGGCCCGAACCTCCGGTGAGCCTGTGTATGTCACCCGACGTGGTCGGCGAGTTGCCGTCATCGTCGATGCAGAAGCCTACGACTCCCTCGTCGATGCGGCTGAAGACGCCCTCGACAAAGCTGAGCTGGCGGCTGCTCGGTCAGAGGACGACTTCGTTCCTTGGGAACAGGCAAAAGCTGATCTCGGGTTGGTTTGA
>DATKHZ010000224.1:0-3458 GCA_035509995.1 Acidimicrobiales bacterium
TCCACGTAGAGGCGTCGACCTGGGCGACGATCCGCTCGCAGAAGTCGTGGAGCTGCTCCAGCTCGGCAGGGCCGAACTCGTCGATCACCAGCTGGCGAACGGCGGCGACATGCGCGGGGGCGCTGGACACGAGCTTGGCATAGCCAGCCTTGGTGAGGATGGCGTTGGTGAAACGGCCGTCGGTCTTGTCCGCCTCCCGCCGCACGAAGCCCCACTTCTCCAGCCGGGTGACGAGATGAGACAGCCGCGAGAGTGATGAGTTGGTCAACACCGCCAGCTCGCTCATCCGCAGGGTGCGGTCGGGCTCTTCGGACAGGCGGGCGAGGGCGTGGTACTCGATAAAGCTCAGGTCCGAGTCCTGTTCCAGCTGGCATTCCAGCGCCCAGCGCAACTTGTGCATGACCGACGCCACGGCCCGCCAGCCGCGTTCCTCCTCCGCGGTCAGCCACCGAACCTGCCTGGCGGCTGCCGCTCGTCTAGTCTGTGCCATCCACGAATCCTAGGAGCCGACCCACCTCCTAGTTGACTATTCAAGCCATCCTGTCGTAGGGTCGTGTTGAACCTTCAAGTTAAATTCTGTTTGGGGGGAAATGAGTACGGCATTTCCACTGGTCTTCGGCGTCGACACCTTCGGTGACCTGGCGTTCGGCGCTGATGAGAAGCCGCTGTCACAGGCCGAGACGATCCGGCGGGTCGTCGACGAAGGTCTGCTGGCAGACGAGGTGGGCCTTGAGTTCTTTGGGATCGGCGAGCATCACACCAACGACTGGCCGATGCCCGCCGGCGATGTCGTGCTCGCCGCCATCGCGTCACGCACCGCCAAGATCCATCTCGGCTCAGCAGTGCTCGTTCTCAGTTCCGACGACCCGGTGCGAGTCTTCCAGCGTTACTCGACTCTGCATGCGATCTCGGGCGGGCGGGCTGAGGTGATCCTCGGACGAGGCTCCAGCATCGAGTCCTTCCCCCTCTTCGGCTACGACCTCGCTGACTACGAGATCCTTTTCGAGGAGAAGACAGAACTGTTCGCTGAGCTAATCAAAGGCGGGCCCGTGTCCTGGAAGGGAACCACGCGGCCGGCCCTCCGCGATGCCAATGTGGTGCCGCATCTCGAATCAGGCCCGTTCCCGGTGTGGATCGGCGTGGGCGGCAGCCCCGAATCCGTAGTGCGGGCCGCCCGCTTTGGGTTCGGCTTGATGCTGGCCATCATCGGCGGACCGCCCAGCCGCTTCGTGCCGTTCTCGCAACTGTTCGCCACGGCGCTTGACAAGTACGGCCAGCCCGCCCGCCCGGTCGGAGTCCATGCTCCCGGGCACATCGCCACCACCGACGAGGAGGCCCGCGACGAGCTGTGGCCCCACTACCGCGATGTCCTGACTCGCGTCGGCCGTACCCGGGGTTGGCCGCCGCCAAGCAAAGACCAGTTCCTACGCGAGACCGGCCCAGACGGCGCCTGGCACGTGGGCTCTCCCGACTCGGTCGCCCGAAGGATCGCCACAAACCTTCCCGCCCTCGGAGCCTCCAGGTTCGACCTCAAATACGGGATGGTCGGCCTCCCGCACCAGACGATCATGCGCACCATCGAGCTGTACGGCACCAAGGTCGTCCCGCTCGTTCGGGAGATGCTCGCCGGCACGGCCCCCGACCATACGGCATGATGTGCACCGTCTCGCGCGACCGGGCCCCCGAAGGGGCTCGGTATGGTCAGCTCTACGACCAACTCACGACATTCATCATTCTCTAGTCGGGCTCAAATGCGGCTGCCACGCCCTTCGGTACGACAATGCGCCAAGCCTCAAGAACGAGCTCGACAGCTTCGTTGTCGTCTAGGGCCGCCAAACGGACGCGCACCCAGTTGTACCGCATGTCTGCTTGAAGCGGCATGAGGAACTTGCTCGGGTCGGAAGCAACCAAGACTGCACGTTCTTCCTTGGGGAAGGCGAAGCCCATGACTTGCTCGTCTCGCGAGAAGGCAAGGTAAACGATCCTACCTACCCTGAACTTGACCCGGTCCTGGACCAGGGCTTCGTATGAGCGTGGCAATCGGCCAGCGATTTCCCGGATCTCACCGATGGTGACCACCTATGACAGCTTGCCGCACATGCGACTCAAAGCGCGCCGCACCCGGGCAACAACTGCCCAGCTCTCCGCGATGCGGCAGTTGACGAAGCGGAAGATGAAGATCTCGTTATAACTGACGGCCTTTTATTTGCGCTCCGGCGCTGTTCCGAGATCGGACTTTTTCGCACCCGAGATCGGCTCCGATTTACTCATGGCGCTGGGCTGAAGGCTCTTCGTTGTCCTCATGGTTCACCTCCCAAGTTCGCTGAGCTCGGACCTCAAATCGCCAAACGTCATGTCTCGTGCCTCCGCCTCGAGCAGGTCGGCAGCTCCCACGTGGAGGCGGGGCATAGCACGGTCCAACCAACCTGGGAGCCACCAGTTGGCACGGCCCATGACGTGCATGGCTGCCGGCACGAGGACTGTGCGGATGATGAACGCGTCTACGAATATGGCTGCAGCGAACCCGAGGCCGATCTCGTCGTAGGCGAGCTGGCCCTCGAGCGTGAAGGACGCGAACACCAGGATCATGATGAGGGCGGCGGCGGTCACGACCCGCCCGGTCTCGGCCTGGCCCCGCGTCACCGCCCGCTCGTTGTCACCAGACAGGGCCCATTCTTCGTGCACGCGGCTCACTAAGAAGACCTCGTAGTCCATCGATAGGCCGAAAAGGATCGAGAACATGATGGACGGCAGCCAGCTGATGATCGGCCCCGATGAGCCGAAGACCGACCTCCCCCAGCCGTACTGGAAAACTGCCGTCATGACGCCCAAGGCGGCCCCGAAGGAGAGCAGGTTCATGGCCGACGCGAAGAGGGGTACGAGCAGGCTCCGGAACACAAGGGCCAGCAAAAGGAACCCGAGGCCGACGACAACGGCCACGAACTGGGGCATCTTCTCGCTCAGGACGTGAGAGTAGTCCTGGTTGGCGGCGACGTCGCCGCCGACGTGCACCTTCAAGCTCGTGCCGGCTTCCGCGCGCGTGGCGGCCGAGCGCACCCGGTCGAGGAGCGTAGCCGTCGCACGTTCCTGGGGCCCTGTGGTCGGGTACACCTCCGCGACCGCGGCTTTCCCGTTGGGGCTGAGGCGGGGTGGCTCCACCTCGGACACTCCCCTTTCTCCCCGCAGCGTTGCGACGAAGCCGGCAAAGAGCGCCTTGTCGCCAGGCCCCGATACCTGCCCGACGACGTCGAGCGGGCCGTTGAAGCCCGGCCCGAAGCCCTTGGCCAGCAGCTCGTAGGCCTGGTAGGTGGTAGACGAGGCCGGGTCGGTACTGGCGTCGGGGAGGCCTTGTCGGAGGCTGAAAAAAGGTATGGCGAGCAAGACGATCACGCCGACGGCGGCAGCACTAAGGGGCGCCGCCCGGCGCCCGACCAGCGCCGCCCAGCTGGCCCAGGAGC
>DATKHZ010000225.1:0-3452 GCA_035509995.1 Acidimicrobiales bacterium
CCGGCGAATGCCTGCGTCAGTTCCGTGCTGTAAGAGGACTGGCCCGGGGTCAAGGTGATATTGGCCTCGATCTTGCCACCTAGGGCCTTGAACGCCTTCATGATGGGCGGCACGAAGCCCTGCGAGTTCGCCGAGTTGTCGAAGATCAGTGACGCCGTCTTCCAGCCCTTGCTGATCGCATAGTAAGCCATGGCGATCGCCTCATTCGAGTCCGACGACGAGGTCCGGAACACAAAGGGGTACTTCATGTTGTCGAGGGTCGTGAGCCCGCCCACCATGAAGTCGACGACGTCGTTCGGCTGGAACTGGTTGATAACCGCCTCGATCGTAGGCGAGAACGGGCCGATGACCACCGTAGGGTGGCTGAGCAACAGCTTGCGGAACGCAGGAAGGGCGTCGACCGAGTCAGCTGCGTCGTCCACGTACGCCGACTTCAGCTGGTGCCCGAGGGCACCCCCGTTGTGGTTGACCTCGTAGATGCCGACAGCGACACCGTGGGTCCCCCACTGGGACAGCAGCGACTTGGAGCCCGTAAAGGGGAACATGCCCCCAACGACAAGCGGCGCTAATGACGATGACGGCTTGGCCGTGTTTGCCACAGGGCTCGCAGACGCCAGCCCCCCTGTAAGTGTGATGGCGGCAGCGAGCGCGACGCCAACCGGCGTGCTCCGGCGCAATCTGGCTTTCCTCATGCTTGTTCTCCTTAGTGTTGTTGGATTGTTGTTGGTACATGGCGTGTTGCCCCTGACGCGAGGCGGGACGCTCCCACCTGGCGACCTACTCCACATGCGACCGCCCGAGGAAGATCGACGGGAGGTCCAGCGCTGCGATCTCGTCCGCCTTGCCGTGCACGTGGTTCCTGCCGGCCACAAAAATGTGGACGTAATCCGAATGCTTGAGGGCGCGTTCGACGTTCTGCTCGACGACGACAACCGCCGTGTTGAGCTGCGAGATTCGCCCGATCTGGTTCCAGACGACGTCCGTGTAGGCAGGGGAAAGGCCGGCGGTCGGCTCGTCAAGCAGGACAACGGCAGGGTCGACCATAAGCGCACGGGCGATGGCGAGGAGGTTCTGCTGGCCACCGGAAAGGAAACCGGCTTTCTTCTCCTTGGCTTTGTCGAGGTCGGTGAAGATGCTGAAGATCTCTGCCATCCGCGCATCGGGGTTAGCACGGGACGCGAAGCCACCGACCTCGAGGTTCTCCCGCACCGTGAGGCGCTTGAAAACGTTGTCGTTCTGCGGCACGTAGACGAGCCCGTGGCGAGGGATCTGATAGCCCGGCATCCTCGTGATGTCCACGTCGTTCACGGCGATACGCCCAGACATCGGCCTCAGTATCCCGACGAGGGTCTTCACGAAGGTGGACTTGCCCGCTCCGTTCGGCCCGATAATCGTCGTCACCGTACCGAGGTCGGCCGTCAGCGAGATGTCGTTGATGATGGCGGCGCGGCCATAGCCGGCGGATACGGCCTCAGCGCACAGTGCCGGCATCGATAACCTCACCGAGATAGGCCCGGACAACTTCCTTGTTCGCGCGGAGGTCGCTCAAGCGACCGGTAGCGAGCGTGCGGCCCTCCGCGAGCACGATCACGTGGTCGCAGATCTGCTCAACGACGTTGAGGTTGTGCTCGATCATGAGCACGGTCACGCCTTCTCGCTTAAGGTCGACGATGTAGCCCCCGATGCGCTCGATGAGCGCCGGGTTGACACCTGCCATCGGCTCGTCGAGGAGGAGGATCTTCGGCGACGCCATGACCGCTCGGGAGATCTCGAGGAGCTTTTTCTGGCCCCCGGAGAGTTCCGCAGCCCGGCTGTCGCGGAGCTGGTAAAGGCCATAGGTGTCGAGAAGCCCAAGAGCCCGCTCGACGTGGGCGTGCTCCTCACGCTTCACGAGGCTCGGGCGGAAAAGCACGTTGAGGAGCGACTCACCGGCCTGATGGTCCGGCGCGACCAGGAGGTTCTCAAGAACGGTAAGCCCGCCGAGCTCTCGCGAAAGCTGAAAGGTGCGCATCAGGCCCAGCCTGGCAACCCGGTGGCTCGGCCAGTTCGTAACGTCGGTTTCGCCGATTACCTCACGTCCGCTGTCACATCTCATCGAGCCCGAGAGGATGTTCACGAGGGTGGTCTTGCCCGCGCCGTTCGGTCCAATGAGCGCAGTGATCTGACCCCGGGGGACCTCGAAGCCGACGCCGTTCAGGGCATGCACGCCCTGGAACGCTTTCGTGATCCCCTCGCAGCGCATGGCAGCGCCCGGCTCGGCGGCGTCCTCGGAGCGGGGCGCGGCAGGTTCGTCCATCAGCCGTGCCCCTCCCCTTGCACGGACGCCGGCCCAACGGCAACCCGAGGTGAGAGCGCCACGCCGCCATCGCCCGCCGACTGGCCCGGGCCGCCGCCGAAGCGCTCTCCGGCTCCCAAGCTCGCGGCCCGGCGCGGCCGTTCGGGCACAACGCCTTGGGGCCGGAACCAGAGCATGACCATGAGCAGGACGCCGATCACTACCGCGTCGAGGTACTCGATGAGGCCGGGGTGGCCGGGGATCGCCGGGAGGAAGGCCGGAAGATGAATGAGGAGGGTCTCGACGAGCAGGGAGCCGACGAGCAGCCCGATATTGTTGCCGACACCCCCGACGAGGATCACGGCAAAGACCACGAACGTCTCACCGGGGAGCCAGGCGGTCGGGTTGAAGGACCCGCCGAACTGGATGATCAGGCCACCCCCGATCCCCGCGTAGAACGAGCCGATGAGCATCGATTTCAGCTGCTGGCGGAAGACGTCCTTGCCCAGGGCGGCGGCGACGACCTCGTCATCCCGGATCGCCCGGAACGTCCGTCCCATCGGGGCGCGGGTGATCCGGCTCATGACGAACCACATGAAGAGGGCGATCAACCCGGTGAGGGCGGCGAAGAAAGGGATGAAGGAGTTGGTCGTGAGATGGAAGGCACCGGCGAACGGTTCCGGGACGTTGTAGAGGCCGTCAGCGCCATTGAAGAGTGGCACGTAGTTGTTACAGATGTCGTAGAGCACCAACGAGAGCGAGATGAGCACCATTGCGAGGTAGTCGGTGCGAAGCCGGCGCAGCGCGATCAGGGCGACCAGCACCGCGAAGGCCGAAGCCGTGAGCCCCCCGAGGATCAGGTTCACCGGGAACGGCAGGCTGAACCCGAAAATGTAGTACTGGCCCGTCCCGGCAGAGTTGGGCAGGCTGAGCGCCCCGGTCACGTAGGCGCCGATCGCCACGAACCCGATATAGGCGAAGTTCAAGATCCCTGTTTCGCCGTATTGGATGTTGAGCCCCATGGCCAGGATGAAGTAGTCAAACAGGAAGAAGGCGAGGGTGAAGACGTAGTACCAGGTGCCCGACATGTCTGCTTATGCCTTTCCTGGACGAGCGAACAGGCCGCTCGGCCTGAGGAGCAGGGTGAAAATGAGGATGACGAAAGCGGTGTCGAGTT
>DATKHZ010000226.1:0-4721 GCA_035509995.1 Acidimicrobiales bacterium
GCCACCCTCACTTCGGTCCCAGCCATCGCGCAGGCCAGGACCAGGCTGCGGGCCACATTGTTGCCGTCGCCAACCCAGGCGACGCGGCGCCCAGCAAGCTTGCCGCCCCAATGAGAGCGCAGTGTCAACAGGTCCGCTATCGCCTGAAGCGGGTGAGAACGATCCGACAAAAGGTTGATAACGGGAGCCCCGGCGACAGATGCCATGCGCTCGAGGACGTTGTGGTCGAGGACCCGGGCTCCGATCGCGCAGTGGTACTGGGCAAGCGTGCGGGCAACGTCCTCGGCGCTCTCCCGAGCGTCTATGCCTACCTCGTCGCCCCTGATCGTGACGGGGTGACCTCCGAGCTGGAACACAGCAATCTCGGAGGAACTCCGGGTCCGAGCAGAAGGCTTTTGGAACACAAGCGCGACGCCGCGGCCTGCCAGTACCCGGGGCGGGTACTCGTCCATGGCGAGGTCCAGGACGGCCTCGAGCTCGTCCGGAGCGAGGTCGTCGATGTCGAGAAGATGCCGTGTCATGCATTCTCCCTACCGGCGACGGCCTCGAGGGCACCTGCGAGGATGCCGACGCCCTCGTCTATTTCGGCCTCGCTCACGAGCAAGGGCGGCTCCATACGGAGCGCCGTGGCAGTTACGGCGTTCAGCACCAGACCGCGGTCGAGGCACTCGGCGGCGACTTCGCCAGCCCTGCCGTGGACCAACTCGGCCGCAAGCAGCAAGCCAAGTCCGCGGACAGACGCAACACCAGCCAAATCAGCCAACCTTTTCTCCAAGTAGTGCCCCCGCGTCTCGGCTAGGGCGGGGATGTCGAGCTCTTCCATAACCGCCAGAGTGGCCCGAGCGGCGGAGGCAGCCAGGGGCTGGCCGCCGAACGTCGAAGCATGGTCCCCGGGGACGAAAGCGGCTGCCACATCCTCCCGCGCCCAACACGCCCCGATCGGGACGCCGTTGCCGAGGGCCTTGGCGACCGTCACTACGTCGGGCTGCACGCCGTAGTGCTGGAAGCCCCACCACCGACCCGTCCGGCCAAGCCCGGTCTGGATTTCGTCGACCATGAAAAGGGCTCCGCGCTCGTCGCACAGGTCGCGCACGCCCCGGAAGTACTCCTCGCCGGCGGGCCATACCCCGCCTTCGCCCTGGACCGGTTCGAGCAGCACGGCCGCCACGTCCGGGGTGAGCGCATTTTCGAGCGCAGCCAGGTCCTGCCAGGCGACGTGGCGAAAACCTTCGGGCAGGGGTTGGAAGGCCTCGTGCTTGGCGGGCTGGCCTGTCGCGTGCAGAGTAGCCAGGGTCCGGCCGTGGAACGACCCGTAGGCGCTCAGCACCACGTAACGGCCATGGCCAGCCCACTTCCGCGCGAGCTTGAGCGCACATTCGTTGGCCTCAGCCCCACTATTAGCGAAAAATATCCTCCCCCCACCGCCGATCAGCCTGTCGAGCGTCTCAGCCACCTCCCGGCCGGGCACCGTCCCGAACAGGTTGGAGGTGTGGAGCAATGTCCGCGCCGCCTCGCCCACAGCGTCGGCGACGGCTGGATGGGCGTGGCCGAGAGACGTCACCGCAAGGCCGGAAAGAAAATCGACGTAACGGCGTCCCTGGTCGTCCCAGAGGTACGACCCCTCGCCACGCACGAAGGTCACGCGCGGCGGCGCATACGTGGACATCAAGCGCGTCGCCTGGATCTCGGCGGGAGAAGTCTGGGTCATGCCGTGACCATTGTGCCGATCCCGCTGCGGGTGAAAACCTCCAGCAGGAGCGCATGAGGCGAACGCCCGTCGAGGATGTGCGCTTGCGCGACTCCCCCGCCGACGGCGTCCAACGCAGCTTGCGCCTTGGGGATCATGCCGGCGCCGACGGCTCCTTGTTCGATCAGGGTTCCCAGCTCGCGGGCGCTCAACTGGCTAAGCAGGCTGGACGGGTCGGTGCGGTCGGCCCTGATGCCCTCCACGTCGGTCAGGAACACAAGTTTTTGGGCCCCTAAGGCTACGGCGATAGCGGCCGCCGCAGTATCCGCGTTGATGTTGTAGGCCTGGCCTGTTTCGTCGCTCCCGATCGTGGCGACGACGGGCACCAGGTCCTGAGCCAGCAGCCGGACCAACAGCTCGGGCTTTACCTCGGAGATGTCCCCTACGAAGCCGAGCTCTGGGTCCCTCTGTGCCGCCTGGATGAGGCCGGCATCTTCGCCGGAGACACCAACGGCGAGCGGGCCGTGCACGTTGATGGCGGACACGATGTCGCGGTTGACCTTGCCCACAAGGACCATCCGGGCGATATCGAGCGTCTCGGCATCGGTAACCCTGAGCCCATCACGGAACTCGGGCTTCTTGCCCAGCCGTTCCATGAGCTCGCCGATCTGCGGCCCGCCCCCGTGGACCACCACGGGACGCATGCCGACAGATCGCATGAGCACGACGTCGGTCGCGAACCCGGCCAGAGTCGAGCCGCCCCCCAGAGCGTTCCCGCCGTATTTGACTACGACCACCTTGTCCCAGAACCGCCGGATGTACGGCAACGCCTCGACAAGGATCTCCGCCTTGACAGCTGGGCTGAGGCCCGGGCCCGACGCAGTCATGGCGCCAGGCCCGCCAGCGGGAGGCCGGTGGTCTCGGGCCAGCCCATCACCGCATTGGCACACTGGACGGCCTGGCCTGACGCACCCTTGACCAAGTTATCGAGGGCACAGATGGAAACCACCCAGCCTGTCCTTTCGTCGTAGAGAGCCGTCACGTGAGCGGTGTTGCTGCCTAGCGCCGCTTTGGTCGAGGGGCTCCGGCTGGACACAACGACGAAGGGTTCGTTGGCGTAGGCGTCGGCAAGGACGTCGAGCGGGGCGACGCCAGCCTGCGAGGTCGGCCGCGCGTAGCAGGTGGCCAGGATCCCCCTGTTCATCGGGGCCAGATGGGGTGTGAAGAGGAGCTGCGCCCCGATCGCCTGCTCCATCTCGGGGGTGTGGCGGTGCCTCAGGAGCCCGTAAGCGGTGAAATCCTCGTCGACGGTGCAGAACTGCGTGCCTTCGGCCAGCTTGCGCCCCGCTCCGGAAACCCCGCTGGCGGCGTCGACCACGATCCCTGCCCGCACGACGGCACCGGCCTTCACGAGAGGTGCGAGCGCCAGCGTTGCCGCTGTGACGTAGCAGCCTGGCGCGGCCACGAGCCGGGCACCGGCCAGGTCCTGGCGGTCCAGCTCGGGCAGGCCGAACACCGCCTCTTCCAGGAGCTCGGGGCAGCTGTGCTCCTCTCCGTACCAGGTTGGGTAGGCGCTGGCGTCCTTCAGGCGGAAGTCTGCGGCGAGGTCGACCACGTGCCCCACCTTGGACAGCAGCTCTGGCATGAGCCGCTGCGAAGCCCCGTGTGGTAAGGCAGAAAAGACGAGGTCCGCGCCTTCCGCGGCAGCCACCTCCGTCGCTGCGAACGACAGCGAGGGGTAAGCGCCAGCGAGCGCCGGGTGCATCTCCGCCACGGCCATGCCCTCGTGGGAGCCGGCCGTGGCCGCTACCACTTCGAAGTGCGGGTGGGAGGCGAGGAGGCGCAGCAGCTCTCCACCCGTGTAGCCGGAGGCTCCCAGGACGGCGACTGCCTTTTTCTCACCCACCCGCAACATCATACACGCGAATGCATAATCATTCAGGAGTTCGCGGCGGCGCGCAAGACCCAAGTGATGTTTGGCGAGGTGCCCTGGCTCACATAAAGCGCCATGCACCACCTCGAGTTGGCGCACGCAAGCAAGCTCGGCGGCTTGGCGGCGTTGCCGAAAGGCCCCGTCACCGACCACGATCTCCCGTTGTACGCGTAGCCGACCAAACCCGACCGGTGCTGGTTGTCCAGGCCCATGCAGAACCCGGCCGCGCAGCTCATCGTCGAGCCAATCTGGGCGTCGGCATCGGGGAAACCGTGGGTGCCGCCGGCGTTGGCGTTCCAGTGGGCCCCGTCCCAAACCGCCCAGTCCCCCCCCGCCGGGCCATTGCCCGGACGGCCGCTGCCCGGACGGCCGCTGTCCGGACTGAACGGGGCGACGCACTCAGTCGGGCTAACGCAGGCCGCCCCGAGCGGTGCTAGGAGGCCGAACGGCCTCGCCAATCGGCCCCAGCGCCCCCCGGCGTAGGTCCCCAGGTAACCGAGCTGGTCTGCCACCGCGCAAAAAGTGCTGCCCGAAGCGCAGGCGATGTACCCGGCGCCGCTACCCATGGTGTTGGCGAGAGAGGGGTAGGCGACCTTCGGCTTCGAAAAAGCCTTGCCGTCCCAGGTGTAGGACTGCCCTACCCCGTCGACGAAGAGGCACAACCTCGTGGACGCGCACCCCATCGGGCCACCCCCGTTGGCGGTTGGCCCGCGCTTCGCCACCCAGGTGCCGTCTTGATAGGTGATCAGGTCTGCTTCGGCGTCGGTGGCGGTACAGGTCTGGTCGGCGAAGCACTGCAGGCCTGTGATCGTGCCGAACCCGGAGGCCGGACTGGTGTGGGCATCGAACTTCCATCTCCCTGCCTCATAAACCCAGGCGCTCGCGCCCTCCTGGTCCATGGCGACGCAGAAAATGGCGCTCCCACAGGAGAACACAGCCGGCGGTCCGGCGGAGCCCTCCACCGGGAACGCCGGCCCTACGGCCCAGCTCCCTGCAAGCCTGCTCAGCTTTGGGCCAACCGACGCGGCCTTTGCGGCGCCACCGCGGTGCGTCGCCAGCAGCCCCGCCACCAGCAGGACCGTTGCCAACAGCACGGTCGCG
>DATKHZ010000227.1:0-13559 GCA_035509995.1 Acidimicrobiales bacterium
CCCGGCCGGTCGCTTCGGCTCCCTGCCCGAGATCGCCGCCCTGGTGGGCTTCCTGCTCAGCCCGGCGGCCCCCTTCATGACGGGGAGCGTCATCAGCATCGATGGGGGGTCGAGCATTTGACCGGAGGGACCTCTATGACCACGCAAAAAGCCAGACGGCGCCCCCCGGGGTGCTCGTGAACGCCGGCGGTGGCTACCGCCCGGTACGGGCCGAGCATGGCACCCAGCTGTCGTGCAAGGGATGGCAGCAAGAAGCGGCCCTGCGCATGCTGCACAACAACCTCGACCCCGAGGTGGCCGAGCACCCCGAAGAGCTGGTTGTCTACGGGGGCACTGGTAAAGCGGCGCGGGACTGGCCGTCGTTCCGGGCCATCGAGCGGTCGCTGCGGGACTTGGGAGGCGACGAGACCCTGCTTGTCCAGTCGGGCCGGCCGGTGGGGGTGGTGCGCACCCACGAGTGGGCACCTCGGGTGCTCATAGCCAACTCCAACCTGGTCCCCGAATGGGCCAACTGGGACGAGTTCCGCCGCCTGGAGCATCTGGGCTTGACCATGTACGGCCAGATGACAGCCGGTTCGTGGATCTACATCGGCACCCAGGGCATCCTCCAGGGCACCTACGAGACGTTTGCCGCAATCGCCGACAAGCGCTTCGGGGGTTCCTTGTCCGGCACCCTGACCGTGACGTGCGGGGCCGGGGGTATGGGAGGCGCTCAGCCCCTGGCCGTCACCATGAACGGCGGCGTGGTCATTTGCACCGACACCGACCCCACCCGCATCGAGCGGCGGCTCCAGGGCCACTACCTCGACACCATCGCCCACAGTCTGGACGAGGCCCTGGACATGGCCGAAGAAGCTCGCTACGCCGGGCGGGCGCGCTCGGTCGGCCTGGTCGGTAACGGCGCCGAGGTGCTGCCCGAGATGGTCCGGCGTAACGTGCACGTCGACATCGCCACCGACCAGACGCCGGCCCATGACCCCCTCAGCTACGTGCCCGCGGCTACGTCCATGGAGGACGCCCTGGCCCTGCGCCACGACCGTCCCGACGAGTACGCCCGCCGGTCCCGCGCCTCCATGGTGGCCCACTGCGCCGCCCTGGTCGACCTCATGGACAGGGGGGCGGAGGTCTTCGACTACGGCAACAGCCTGCGGGCCGAAGCGGCTCTGGGCGGGTTCAGCCGGGCCTTTGACTACCCCGGCTTCATTCCCGCCTACATCCGGCCCTTGTTCTGTGAGGGTAAGGGGCCGTTCCGATGGGCCGCCCTGTCCGGCAACCCGGCCGATATCGCCGCCACCGATGACGCCGTGCTGGAGATGTTCAGCGACGATGCCCGCCTAACCCGGTGGGTGACCATGGCCCGGGAACGGGTCAGCTCCCAGGGCCTGCCAGCCCGCATCTGCTGGCTGGGCCTGGGCGAAAGAGAGCGTGCCGGCGCCCGTTTCAACGAAATGGTCGCCTCGGGACAGTTGGAAGCGCCGGTGGTCATCGGACGCGACCACCTGGACTGCGGCTCAGTGGCCTCGCCTTACCGGGAAACCGAAGCCATGCTCGACGGCTCCGACGCCATTGCCGACTGGCCCCTGCTCAACGCCTTGGTCAACACAGCCAGCGGTGCCACTTGGGTCTCTATCCACCATGGCGGCGGCGTGGGTATAGGCCGCTCCATCCATGCCGGCCAGGTCACGGTGGCGGACGGCACGCCCCTGGCGGCCCAAAAGCTGGCGCGGGTGCTGTCCAACGACCCAGCAATGGGCGTTATCCGCCACGTCGACGCCGGCTATGGGAAGGCCCGCCAGGTGGCGACCGAGCACTCCGTGCGTATCCCCATGGACGCTCAACCGTGAGCACCTCCGGAGTGGGCCATTCCCACCTGGGCCATGGCCAGCCCGGGCTGGTTGAGCTGGGCACCGGTGGGGCCACCGAGGCCGACGTAATCGCCGTCGCCCGCGGTGGTGCCGAGGTATGTCTCAGCCCCGCGGCCGTGTCCGCCATGGCCGAGTCCCGGCGTGCCGTCGAGGCCCTGGCCACCGGGCCAGTCCCCGTTTATGGCGTGTCGACGGGCTTTGGCGCCCTGGCCACCCGCCACATCAACCCCGACCAGCGGGCGCAGCTCCAGCACAGCCTGGTCCGTTCCCATGCCTCGGGTATGGGGCGCATGGTGGACGCCGAGGTCGTCCGCGGCCTCATGTTCCTCCGTCTGCGCACCCTGGCCACGGGGCGCACCGGGGTCAGGCCCGTCGTGGCAGAGTCCCTGGCCGGCCTGCTCAACGCCGGCATCACGCCCGTCGTCCGCGAGCACGGGTCCTTGGGCTGCAGTGGTGACCTGGCCCCGCTGGCCCACTGTGCCCTGACCCTCATCGGCGAGGGCGAGGTGGTGGGGGCCGACGGCCAGCTCAGCCCGAGCGGGCCGGCTCTGCGGGCCGCCGGGCTACAGCCGGTGGCCCTGCAGGCCAAAGAAGGCCTGGCCCTGGTCAATGGCACCGACGGTATGCTGGCCATCCTGGTCATGGCCTGTGCCGATCTCGAGCACCTGTGCCAGGTAGCCGACGTGACCGCGGCCCTGAGCGTAGAGGCGTTGCTGGGCACGGACCAGGCTTTTCTCCCCGGGCTGCAGCACGACCTGCGCCCCCATCCAGGGCAGTCGACCAGTGCTGCCAACCTCCTGGCCCTTTTGGCCGGGTCGCCCATGGTTGCCTCCCACCGCACCGAGGATGCCCGGGTGCAGGACGCGTACTCGCTGCGGTGCGCTCCTCAGGTGGCGGGCGCCGTGCGCGACACGGTCGAGCACGCCCGCATGGTGGCCGACAGAGAGCTCCGCTCGGCCATTGACAACCCCGTCGTGCTGGCCGACGGCACGTTGGTCTCCAACGGCAACTTCCATGGCGCCCCCCTGGCCTACGTCCTTGACTTCCTGGCTATCTGTGCCGCTGACCTGGGCTCGATCGCCGAACGGCGCACCGACCGCCTGCTCGACCCGGCTCGCTCCCACGGGCTGCCCCCGTTCCTGGCTGACGACCCGGGCGTCGACTCGGGGCTGATGATCGCCCAGTACGCCCAGGCGGCCATGGTCTCGGAAAATAAACGCCTGGCCGCCCCGGCCAGCGTCGACTCCATCCCGAGCTCGGCTATGCAGGAGGACCACGTCTCCATGGGATGGGCCGCCGGCCTCAAGCTGCGTGCCGCCCTGGGCAACCTGCGCCGGATCCTGGCCGTCGAACTAGTGGTGGCGGCGCGCGCCGTAGACCTGCGGGCGCCCCTGCAGCCTGGCCCGGCTACGGCCGCGGTCATCGCCGAGCTGCGCCAAAGCGTGCCTGGGCCGGGACCGGACCGCTGGCTTTCACCCGAACTGGAGGAGGCCGACCGCCTCATCGCTTCGGGCCGCATCGCCGCCGCCGCCCGCCAAGTCGTCGCCCTGCTGTGACACTGGTGCCGCCCGGCCCGGGGCCGGCGACGGGGCCAGAGCCCGGGGCTGCGAGGGCTGGGGTTGCCGGTGTCGACGACGGAGAGCGTTGGCTCCGTGCCCACTTCGTGCGGACGTGGGCCAAGCTCGAGGACATTGGCCGAGGGCCCGGCGGGGGCTACACCCGGCCGCCCTGGGGAAAGGCGGATGCCGAGCTACGCCAGTGGTTCCGGGACGAGGCCGGGGTGCGGGGCATGCCGGTGGAACAGGCCGGCAACGGTAACCTTTGGGCCTGGTGGGGCGAGCCCGGAGCGAGCGCAGCGCCCCCTGGGGCCCGTGAACACCGAGCGTTGGCCATCGGCAGCCACCTCGACAGCGTGCCCGACGGCGGCGCCTTCGACGGGCCGCTGGGCCTTGTTTGTAGCTATTTAGCTATTGACGTACTCCGGTCGGCCGGTGGCGTCCCCGTACGGCCCATCGCTGTGGTTTGTTGGGCGGACGAGGAGGGGGCGCGCTTCGGGGCGGCCTGCGCCGGCAGCCGGCTCCTGACCGGGGCTCTCAGCCCCGGCACGGCCCGGGCGCTGGTTGACGATGAAGGAGTCACGATGGCCGAGGCCATGCAACGGGCCGGGGCCGACCCGGCCCTGCTGGGGCCCGACCCTGCCCGGTTGGCGTCGCTGCTGGCATTTGTCGAGCTCCACATCGAGCAGGGCCGACGTCTGGTCGACCTAGGTGCGCCGGTGGGGATAGCCACGGCCATTTGGCCCCACGGCCGATGGAGGTGCTCCTTCCGGGGCGAGCCCAACCATGCCGGCACCACCCTGCTGGCCGACCGTCACGACCCCATGCTGCCTTTTGCCGCCGCCGTCATCGAGGCTCGGGAGATTGCCGAGGGCAAAGGCGGGCGGGCCACGTTCGCCAAGGTGGTCGTCTGGCCCAATGCCACTAACGCCGTGGCCGCCCGGGTCGACGCTTGGTTGGACGCTCGGGCGCCGGACGAGCCGACGCTAAAGACCATGGTGGCCCAGGTGGGCGACGCCGCCCGGCGTTCGTCAGCGGCCCACGGCGTCCAGTTTGAGCTGCTCAACGAGTCCCTGACGGGGACCGTCGAGTTCGAACAGGCGCTGCGCACCCGCCTGGTCGGCGCCCTGGGCAACCTGCCCCAACTGCCGACGGCGGCCGGCCACGACGCCGGCACCCTGTCCGCTTGCGTACCGACAGCCATGCTGTTCGTACGCAACCCCACCGGGACCAGCCACAGCCCGGCTGAATGGGCCAGCGCGGACGACTGCGTAGCTGGTGCGCGCGCCCTGGCCCGGGTGCTCGAGGAGCTTGCCTGCCGATGAACCCGGCCCGGGCACAGTACTTTTGCGAACATGCCTGGTTGGGCGGTCCGACCACAGAGGCTGACGTGCTCGTTTCCGTCGAGGGCGACCGCATAACCGGCGTCGACTTGGGAGGGGGACGGCCGACCGGGGCGGTGCGGCTCGCGGGGCTCACCCTCCCGGGATTTGCCAACGCCCACTCGCATGCCTTCCACCGGGCGTTACGGGGCCGTAGCGAGCGGGGGCACGGGACCTTTTGGACCTGGCGGGACCAGATGTACGCCGTGGCCGAGGCCCTAACGCCCGAGAACTATTACAAGCTGGCCCGGGCCACTTATGCCGAAATGGCACTGTCGGGCATCACCGCTGTGGGCGAGTTCCACTACCTCCACCACCAGCCCGGCGGCCTGCCCTATTCGGCCCCTAACGAAATGGGCCTGGCCTTGGTCCGCGCGGCCACGGAGGCAGGCATCCGGGTGACGCTCATCGACGCCTGTTACCTAACCGGCGGCCCCGGGCGCATAGCCGAGGGGCCACAGCTGAGGTTCTCCGACGTTGACGCCGAGGCGTGGGCCGTACGAGTGGCAGCTTTGACCGAGCTGAGCTCGCAGCCCGGGGCCCGCTTGGGCGCGGCCGTCCACTCCGTGCGGGCCGTGCCCCCCCCGAGCGTCACCGTCGTCGCCCGCTTTGCTTCCGACAACGCCCTGCCTCTCCACTTCCACCTGTCGGAGCAGCGCCAGGAAAACGATGCCTCCCAGGCGTCCTATGGCGCTTCTCCCACTGATGTCCTTGACGCCGCCGGAGCGCTCGGGCCCCTATCGACTGCCGTCCACGCCACCCACCTGTCGGCCAGCGACGCGGCCCGGCTGGGCCGCTCGGGCCCCGGCGTGTGCATGTGCCCCACGACCGAACAGGACCTGGCCGATGGCATCGGGCCCGCTCGCCGGCTGGCCGACGACGGTGTGGCTATCTCGCTGGGGTCAGACAGCCATGCCACCATCGACTTGTTCGCCGAGATGCGGGCCTTGGAGTACGACGAGCGCCTGTCCTCGGGCCGTCGGGGCAATTGGTCAGCCCAAGAACTGTTGGTTGCGGCCACCATGGGGGGCCACCGGGCCATTGGCTGGCCCGACGCCGGCAGCATCGCCGTGGGCGCCGTGGCCGACCTGGTCACGGTGAGCACCGAGTCCCCTCGCCTAGCCGGTGTGGATGCCGATTGCCTTGCTGAGATGGCGGTTTTTGCCTCCTGCGGCGCAGACGTCGTCCACGTCGTGAGCTCCGGGCAGGTTGTCGTCTCCGGGGGTCATCATTGCCTGGTCGACGATGTGCCCCAGGCCCTCCAGTCGGCCATACATGCCGTGGTACGGCCGTGAGCTCTCTGGCTGTCGTCAACATCGGCACCCTGGTGACCAACGACGGGCCCGTAGGCCGGGGGCCGACGGGCATAATAAATAACGCCGCACTGGTCGTCGAAGGGGGCCGGGTGACCTGGACGGGGCCGTCGTCCGCCTGCCCCGACGCTACCGAGGACCGCGTCGACGCTGATGGGCGGGCCGTCATCCCCGGTTTCGTCGACAGCCACGCCCACCTCGTTTTTGCCGGTGACCGCAGTGACGAGTTCGTGGCCCGCATGAAAGGCGAGCGCTACCGGGGCGGAGGCATCATTTCCACCGTCGCCGCCACCCGTGCGGCCACCACGGCCGAACTGGAGCACAACATTGACCGTCTCAGGGCGGAGGCGCTGGCTTCGGGGACGACGACCATGGAGTGCAAGTCCGGTTACGGCCTCACCACCGAGCATGAAGCCCAAGCCGTCAAGATCGCCCGCAGCCGCACCGAGGAAGTGACCTACCTGGGCGCCCATGTGGTACCACCCGATTACGCCGGCCGGGCTGACGACTACGTCAACCTGGTGTGCGGCGAGATGCTTGATGCCTGCGCTCCCTGGGCCAAATGGGTCGACGTCTTTTGTGACCGTGGCGCCTTCGACGGCGACCAGGCCGCCGAGATATTGAGGGCCGGCGCCAGTCGGGGCCTCATGGCCAGGGTACATGCCAACCAACTTGGGCCCGGGCCGGGAGCCGAGGTGGCCGTGGCCGCCGGGGCCGCCTCGGCTGACCACTGCACATTCCTGACCGACCATGACATCGAGCTCCTGGCCGGTAGCGGCACGGTGGCAACGCTGCTTCCGGGGGCTGAATTTTCGACGCAGTCGCCCTATCCCGACGCCCGGCGCCTGCTGGGCGCCGGCGTTACCGTAGCCCTGGCCAGCGACTGCAACCCCGGTTCCAGCTTTACGACCAGCATCCCGTTCTGTATCGCCCTGGCTGTCCGTGAGATGCACATGACGCCCGACGAGGCGCTGTGGGCGGCGACCAGAGGCGGGGCTATCGCCCTTCGCCAAAATGAGCTGGGTGGGCTCGCTGTCGGGCAAAGAGCTGATTTTGTCCTGTTGACGGCACCCACCCATGTCCATCTCGCCTACCGGCCGGGGACCGCCCTGGTGGCCGCCGTATGGCGCAACGGGGTGTGCCTGGCTGGCGGTCGCAAACTGAAAATCAGGGCTAAGCCAGCCGGTAGGGAGGACCTCCGGCCGGGATAGGAGAGTGACGGACTACCAAGCCCGCCTAACCAGAAAGTCCAGGCGGTTGACCTGGCCGCCCACCCCACCCGCGACCAAGCCCTTGGTTGGCCCGAAGTCGCGCCGAGATAAGCTCGGAGGGGGCGAAGGGCAGGACCAAGACGGCCGTCAGGACCGAGTTCGGCTTGTCGTCCGGTTTTACCCCGGGTTTTCTACCAAGTTTTCTACATGCTCCCGGGGACGTAGCTCAGTGGCTAGAGCACCTGCTTTGCACGCAGGGGGTCGTGGGTTCGAGTCCCATCGTCTCCACTCGAGACCGTGTCTCCACCGCCCTGTCTATCCCGAATGACCTAGCAGTGCGAGGTGTAGCTTCGGGCTCGGGTCGGTTCGACGGAAGTAAAGAGGAGGTGTCCGATGTCGGTAATGGACGTGCTCAACGACCAGGTTGCCCGGGAGCTGCTCAACTCCCGGGAGTTGGCCAAGCTGGCTTACTACTGGACTGACGGGACGCCCCGGGTCGTCCCTATATGGTTCCATTGGGACGGCCGGGAGATCGTAATGGGGACACCGGGCACCGCTCCCAAGGTGAAGGCGCTGGAGGCACGTCCAGACGTCGCGCTCACCATCGACACCACCAGCTGGCCTCACCACGTGCTGATCATCCGTGGTGTGGCGAGGGTAGAGCACATGGCGCACATAGTGCCCGAGTACGCGTTGGCCGCTGAGCGTTATTTCGGCCCCGAGCAAGGCCCCGCCTGGGTCCAGCAGGCTGCTGGCATGCTCAAAGACTGGGCCAGGGTCGGCGTCACCCCCAAAGAGGCGAGGGTGATCGATTTCGAGACCCGCTGGCCGAGCGCTATTGCCAAGGCTATGGCCGCTCAGGGCTGAGCCAACCAGCGGTGCAGCCGTAACGAGTTTCTCGGGAAACCCACGAGAACCGACATCGCGGCGCCGACGCGGCGTGAGCCCTGTCCCAGGACCAGGTTCCCCGCCGTCAAGATTTCGTCTACGCCGTCGACCGATGCTGGGCCATCGATGACAACGGTTACGCCATCACATACAACGGCTCGTCATGGTCCACCGGGAGCCTCGTCGATCCCGTAGGGGCGCCGGCGGGTGCTCCCGTAGACCTGTCGTGCGTGCCTGGCTTCTGTGCGGCTGGAACTTTCGCCGGCAGCGTTATCTACGACAAGGGTGCATCCTGGTCTGCGCCCCTGGCTGTCGACCACGGCCACATCACGGCCGTCTCGTGCGCCTCCGGCACCTTCTGCGCAGCAGTTGGCTCTTGTGGCCACGCCCGGGTGCTGGACCCCTCGACTGCCTGATCACCCGATCGACCAGGTACCGCTCTTCCCAGCCTCACCCTCGCCGACTGAGCCGGCGGCGCTCGAGCCGTGCGCGATCGGCAAGTGGCCTACGATCGCCGCAACCAAGCGCGGTTCCCGCGCTGCCCGATCTCCTCGGAACGAGCCTATGAGCGCCCTGCCAGACCAGCTTCGGGACCTGATGACATCCGGTCCGATGGCCCACCTGACCACCATCAACGCAGACGGCAGCCCGCAAGTGAGCGTGATCTGGATCGGCCTTGACGGCGACCAGCCTGTCAGCAGCCACCTGAACCGGAACCTTAAGCTGCGCAACATCGAACGCGACCCCCGGGTCGTCCTATCGTTCGACGGGCCGCGCGAACCTGGCGTCTTCCTCAACCCCTACGCCGTGCTGCACGCGCGCGCCACGGTCGAGCCCAGTGACCACGCGTGGGACCTACTCAACCGGCTAGCCAAGATCTACGTTTCTCCCGGCACCGAGTTCCCCGCACCGAAAGGGCCGGGCTACATCGTGCGGTACTCGATCGAGCGGATCGGAGGAGTCGGCCCGTGGGCCGTCGCTAAGGTCCCGTGACCTGCAGATCGAGCCTGCAACCAAGGGTGGGGCCAGTCGACGGGCTGGCTCGTCGAGGGTTGGGAGCCAAGGCCGGCGCGGGTCGGGGTCACCATGCCCGGCGGCTACTGCCGGTTGGAGGCGAACTTCGACGTCCCCGGGTAACAGCGCCAAGCTTTTTCGGAGCTAACCGCGGCGGCGTTGGCGACCAGGTCGAGCCCCTAACCGAGAAGATTGGCGAAAAGGACGAACCAGGGGCGTAGCGCCGGCGGGCCCCCGGCAGCGTTCGACCACTCAATGAGCTCGAGAGACTGCTCTGGGCGCGAGTCTTCACAGAATCATCACAAGTTGCCCCACGTCCGCTCACAGAAGACGCAAACGATCAGTGTGACGACCACGCTCGCACGAACAGGGGAGGACGCATGACGTTCAAAGCACGGAACCGGCTACGCCGACGAGCTGGGGGGGTTGCCGCGTTAGCGGCATCGCTCGCAATTGTGGGCGGCTCGCTAGTCGCCACGGGCCAGCCGGCATCGGCTTACGGATCGCATCACCACGGCGGCCGGGGCGGCGGCTGGGGGCAAACGACGACGAGCATAGCGCCCACCGCGGCGTCCACCACGACGTCGAGCCCGACGACAACTGCGACCAAAGGCTACTCAGGCGGCGGGAATGGCCCTGGATATGGCAATGGATATGGCAAGGGCCGGCATCGCTGCATCGTGCGGTACCGCTACAAGGTCCGTACCCATAACCACCATGGGCGGGGCTGGGGCTGGGGCTGGCGTTGGGGCTGGAAGATCGTGCCCTGCCAGGTGAGGGGCCATGGTCACGGTGGCTTCCCGACCTCGACCACCTCGACATCAGTGGCGCCGCTCTTTGCGACGACCACGACAACCGCTCCTACCACAACCACAACCGCTGCAACTACGACGACTACCGCTGCAACTACGACGACCACCGCGGCAACAACCACCACTACTGGGGCGACAACGACAACGATGCATATGTAGGAGGTCCGGTACCACATTTCCCCTCGACGCGGGGCAGGCCCAAGCGGCTTGCCCCGCGCTCCGCGTTGCGTCTCCGGTCCGACACGTCGGTTTGTCATCGAAATGGGCGCCGGGCTCAAGCCAAAGCGCCCGTTGCTACAGTCGTTCGGTGAGCCAGACGGTCGGGGTTGGCGTGAGCGAGACGGGCGGGGTTGCCAAGGCCCTGGTTGTCGGTGAATGCCTCGTCGATTTAGCACCGGCCTCCGCGGGAGCGCCGGGCCACGGAACTTCCCGCACGGGCAAGGTTGGTGCCTGGGCTCGCCAGCTCGTGGCCATGCCGGGCGGTGGCCCGGCCAACATCGCCGTGGGCTTGGCGCGCTTAGGGGTACCAACGGCATTCGCAGGGCGCTTTTCTCGGGAGGGCTTTGGGCCGTGGCTGCACAGTTACCTCGTCGCCAATGGGCTCGACCTCGCGTTGTCGGTCGAGGCTGGCGAGGACGCCACGCTCGCCCTGGTCACCCTGGACGACCAGGGCCGCGCCACGTACACGTTTTACGGGCCTGGGACGGCCGACTGGCAATGGGAGGTAAACGAGTTGCCCGACCTCACCGCCACCGGGCCAGCCGACCTAGGGATCAGCGCGGTGCACACCGGGTCTATTGCGCTTACCCTCGAGCCGGGCGCCAGCGTTTTGGCCGGCTGGCTGGAGGGTCTCCGCCGAGGTAACAGAGTGCTCGTCTCGTTCGACCCCAACATGCGGCCCAGTCTGATCCGCGACCTCTCCGATTACCGCGAGCGCCTCCCCGGTGTGATCTCCAGCTCGCATATCGTAAAAGCGAGCGACGAGGACGTCGAAGTCCTTTACCCCGGTGCGACCGCGCCGGAGGTTGCAGACAGGTGGCTCTCGAACGGGGTGTCCCTGGTCGTGATAACGGAGGGCGCTCTCGGTGCGACGGCGTTCCACAAAAATGGCGCCCGTGCTCACTGCGCCCCGCCGCCCATCGAAGTGGTCGACACGATAGGCGCCGGGGACTCTTTCAGCGCCGGGTTACTTGCTTATTTTGCGAAGAACGGCCTTCTCGCGCCAGCCGCGTTGGCAACGATCAGCGAGGGCCACCTGCACGACGCGATAGATGAGGCTGTGTCGGCCAGCGCCATGACCTGTACGAGGCCGGGAGCGGACCCGCCCACAGAGGAGGAGCTGGCTCGCTTTATCGCCGAACGCGGTTAGCCGACGGTTGGCGGGCCATCCTCGTTACGCGTTCGCCGAACGGCATGTCCGACGGCGGCCCGATCGGTTCGAACCCAAGGCCCCGGTAGTAGGCGGCGAGCCGGTCGTTGGCGGCGTCCAGGACCAGGGCCCAACGGTTGCGGTCTGCCTCATCGACGACCTCTGCCAGCAAAGCGCGCCCCGCCCCGGGTTCCTCGCTGGCGACCATGTGGACTTCGACCTGATGGGCCGGGCAGGGCGTGACACAATGCGTCGGTGAGGCGACGGCGTCATTCAATTTACCGAGCTTGGACTTCGCTTTTCCAACGCGGGCGGCACGCCAAACCAGCAACAGCATTAGCCCTCCGAACCCCAAGAAGGTGAGCGCCGGTACGACAATGAGCCCGAACGCCGACCACAGTGCAACCCAACCCACCCAACCGGCCAATGCAATCACACCGGCAAGTACCCACACAGCTACTACGGCCAGGCGCCGGCGAGGACATCTTGCGCCGGTCAACCCACAGACGGCTGTACCCGAGCCATTTGCACGCCAACCACCCCAGGCAAGGGTGGTAAACGACATTACCCGTACGATTTTCCGTCGACCCGGTATGGGGAGCATATAACGGGCATAGGGTAAGTTGAAAAAGCGACCGGTAGCTGTACCTGACAGCTGCCACACGCCGGTACGCCCGCGGCCCATTAGGACGAGCCCCCAAGTACAGACCGAACTTCTCGGACCTCGTATGGGAAGCTCTGCTCCTCCGAAACTGGCGGCAGAGCGATGGGTGCTCCTTTATCGAAAGTGTACGAGCCTGACCACGTGACTGCCACGGTCACCTCGTAGGTCCCTTTATCCGCGTACGTGTAGACCGCAGACGCGTTTGACGCGCTGCCCGGAGCCCCAGCCGTATAGCTAGTGACTGGGACCGCGCCGGGAGGCCCGAAGTCCCACGTATACGAAACCGGGTACACGGTAGCGGTGACAGAACCACCACCGGCGGCCGCAGTGACGGTTACAGGAACGCCAACTTGGTCATTGCCTAGCCAGAACCATGTCTCCAGCTGCACCAAGCCCGAAGTGACGGGATTGGAACGGATCTGTGGGACTGGAAGGTCCTTGACCGCCGCCGCCCATGCTTCAGCGGGGCTTGGCGGCGGTGGCGGTGGCGGGGTGTGCTCATTGCAAGGGTCGCCAACGTTTGGAGCGCTGTTAGGAACTAGGCCGAGTGCCTTGCCCGTCGTCGAACTAACTTCCTCTTCCAGTTGTAAGAGAGTATCGCCGTCCGGTAACGGATCCCCGGGTACCCAATCAGCCGGGATATTAGGGTCGAAGCCGACGCTTCCTCGCGCCGTACATATTTCGTCGGTACCGCCGCTGACACACTCATCGCACGGCACATACACAACGTAATACGGCGGGAGCGGTGCCGAAGGTGGCCCCGGCCTCTCTGTCGTGGTGGGCGTGGTCGTCGTGGTCGTCGCCGGGCCTCCCCCCCCACCCGTTTTGCAGACGACCGCGCCGCTAGGAAGAACGGTGCACGACCCGTCGCCATATGCTTCTCCCGAGAACACCGTTATGACCTGGAGTGATAACACGACGGCGGGCAGTAGGGCACCGCTGACAGAAAGTAAAACGCGCTTGTTGAAATAGCGGCCAGCGGCATGGGGTAATGGGCGAGCGATCTGCAGAATAGACAAACTAGTGTCACCTCCGAACGTGGTCCACAGGCTACGAGTAGGCCGATGCAGTTGCCGTGCTCGTCGCCGAGACGGTGATGGGGAGCGCATGGCGGCCGGCGGCCTCGAGGACAATCGAAGCGATGTCCTCGTGCAGAATTACGGTGATCGACGCCCCTGTCACATCGATCATGAAACAGGAGGGGTCGCGGGAAAGGGATGCGCCGCCTGGGCAAGGAGCCCCGAGCAGCGCAGGTGGTAATTCCGATGAGGGTTGCGACTGGAGGTCAGCGAACGCGAGCGACGTTGCAATCTCTGCGTCGAGCTCGACTACGCCGTTGTCCCGATAAGCGTTGATGTCGATGCCGGAGGCTCCGGCATCCGCCGCATCTTGCGCGATGGCTTGCAGGTTGCGGTCTACTGACAGCGTGGACCAATAGTCAATTACCGCGAGGCCCAGGAGTAAGAAGAAGGCCGCGAGGCCCAC
>DATKHZ010000228.1:0-9352 GCA_035509995.1 Acidimicrobiales bacterium
TTTTCCGAACATCAAGCGCTATATGGAGCTGGGAGTGCTGCTCGGGTCGATATACATCGTACAGACCTTCGGTGAGATCTTTACCATGACGGCGGGGGGACCGGGCACGGCGACGACCAATCTTCCTTATTACCTGTACGAGCAGGTGTTCAACAACTTCACCGTGGGAGTTGGCGCAGCGGCGGGGATCATCGTGCTCATCCTCACCGAGATCGTAGCGACCTTCGCGCTGCGCCTGCTGTCTGGGCTGTTACGCGCTTCGGTGACGGTGGCCTGATATGGCCTCCGCGACGATCGCAATCCGTGCGGCCAAGGCACCCCACCGGAGACGGCAAAGCCGATGGGGATATTTTTGGTCGTTCGTAGCCTGGATAGTTGCAATCTTCCTGTTCTTCCCGGTGTTCTGGATGGTGCTCACGTCGTTCAAGACGGAGGGTGCCGCCTATACGTACCCTCCCAGGCTCTTCTTTCACCCAACCCTGTCGGAGTACGACTCGGTGTTCTCCGGCGTGCAAAGCTTCACCAAGCCGTTCGAACACTCAATATTCGTGACCTTGGTGTCCACGGCGTTGGTGTTGGTCCTCGGTATCCCGGCCGCTTACAGCCTCGCCATCCGTCCCATAAAAAAGTGGCGCGACGTGCTCTTTTTCTTCCTGACCACCAAGATGCTGCCCTATGTAGCCGCTGTCATCCCCATCTTCATCGTGGCCAGGGACCTGCACCTACTAAACAACGAATGGGCCCTGGTCATCCTCTACACGTCTATGAACCTACCCATAGCTATCTGGATGATCCGGTCGTTCCTGGTCGAAGTGCCCAATGGGCTCCTGGAAGCGGCCAGGGTCGATGGCGCCGGGCTTTGGGTGGAGATCACACGCGTGATCATGCCGATCACCCTCCCGGGTATCGCCGCGACCGCCCTCATTTGCTCGATCTTTGCGTGGAACGAGTTTTTCTTTGCCCAAAGCCTTACGACCACCAATCCCACTATGTCGGTGTTCCTCGTGTCGTCCATCCAGAGCGAGGGGCTGTACTGGGCGCACTTGGCTGCAGCGTCAACGGTGGCGAGCCTGCCGGTGATACTGGCGGGGTGGATCGCGCAGAAGCAATTGGTGCGCGGGTTGTCTTTCGGCGCTTTGAAGTGAGTTGGCGGCCCGCGGCCAGCGCCTGCTGTTGGCCGTTGCCTAACGATGCACGCGGGCAGTGAGCGCCCCTTACCACCGGTTTGAAAGGAGAGCAGATGCAGGCAGTCGTGATAGAAGGCCCCGGGGATATCAGCGTTGGCGAGCTTCCCGACCCGACACCCGGGCCCGGGGAAATAGTGGTCGCAGTGCGAGCTTGTGGGATATGCGGCACGGACATCCATATCGCGGATGGTGACCTGGCAAGCGCGAAATATCCGCTCGTCCCTGGCCACGAGTTCGCTGGCGAGGTGGTCGCTGTGGGCGACGACCCGCCGGTGGTGAGAGGCCTGGCGCCCGAGCGCGAAGTGGAGCGGTTCCGTCCCGGGGACCTCGTAGCCGTCGACCCCACATTGTTCTGCGGCCGCTGCCGGCCCTGCCGTTTGGGCCACGAGAACCTGTGCGAGCGCTGGGGTGCCATCGGGGTCACAGTGGGAGGTGGGTGCGCCGAGCTGGTAGCCGTGCCCAGCTGGAACGCCCACCGTTTGCCGACTGGGTTCGACATGTCGCTCGGGGCCCTCATCGAACCTCTGTCGTGCGCGGTGCACGGCTACGACCTGATAAAGACCAAGTTGGCTGACCGTTTCATCATTTACGGCGCGGGGACGATGGGCCTGATGCTCCTTCTGCTGGCGGAGCGGGTGGGTGCCGCGTCGGTAACCGTCGTTGAGCCGAACGAGGCCAGGCGCAAGAAGGCTGCCGAACTAGGGGCTACCGAGGCCTTGGCAAGCGCTGAGCAACTCGATGCGGGCCGGCGCTTCGACATTGTGATGGACGCCACGGGCGTGATCGCGGCGATCGAGGATGGTTTGCAGCGGGTCCGCCCGGGCGGTACCTTCCTACAGTTTGGCGTCGCTTCCAACAGTGCGACTGCCAAGGTCTCGCCCTTCAAAATTTACAACGAAGAGATAACGGTGATCGGCTCGATGGCCGTGTTGAAGAGCTACGACCGGGCGTGTGACCTGACCACCGAGGTCGACCTTAACCTACGTGCGCTCGTGAGCGGTCAGTACCCGCTCATCGATTACCCAGAGGTGCTCAAGCGCGCCCGGCACGGAGATGGCTACAAGCTCCAGGTCGTGCCGTCATAGGTCGCTGCGCGAGCCGCGTCGGCATCAGAAATCGATCCCCTTTGCGGCCAATATCCCGGCCTCGTAAGCGTGTTTCACATTGTGCATGTCGGTGACCGTATCGGCGACTTCGACGAGGGCTTGCGGTGCGTCCCTGCCGGTCAGGAAAATGTTCACCTTTACGGGCCGTCCCGATATAGCCGAGACGACATCTTTTCCGTCGACCCAACCCCAATTGACCGGGTAGGTGACCTCGTCAAGGACGACGAGCTCGTAGCGACCCGAGGCGATCGCCTCTCTCGCGAGTTCCCAAGCGGAACGGGCCATTTCGGCCGAACGTTCGAGGTCTTCGCTGTCCCAGGTAAAGCCGTCGCCCATGGTATGGCACTCTGCGCCGAGGTCGTTCAGCAGGCGGATCTCACCGGAGTTCCATTTGCCTGACTTCACGAACTGGACCACGCAGACAGCCCAACCCCGTGCCAGCGCGCGCAGTGCCGTACCCATGGCGGCGGTCGTCTTGCCTTTGCCGTCGCCGGTCGCAACGAGCACGATCGAAGCGGCGCGCTTGTTGGCTGGCCGCGGCGCCGTTGTAGGCGGGTCGGGCTGCGGGGTTGGGGTACCCATTATTGGGCTCCCACTTTGCTCTCGTCGCGCGATATACGCGATATAACCGCCTGACGCCGTACGGGTGAAACGGCGAGCCCGGAAGCTCCGTCAAGGACCTCGACCTCGGCCTCGAAAAAGCGTCTGATGTTGGCCTCGGTGAGCACCTCGGCGGGGGGCCCCGACAGCACCGCCCGGCCGCCGGAGAGCACGAGCAAGCGCTCTGAGTACTGGGCTGCCAAAGTGAGGTCGTGGATGGCGCAGAGGACGCAGAGCCCCTTCTCCCGGCGAAGCTCGTCGGCAAGCTCGAGCACGAGCTGGCTGTGACCTAGGTCCAGAGAGGTGGTCGGCTCGTCCATGACGAGCACTGGTGCTTCCTGCACGAGAGCCCGGGCGAGCACGACCCGTTGGGACTCGCCTCCCGAAAGCTCTCCGAGCATCCGCTTGGCAAACGGGCCGAGCTGGAGCCGTTCGAGCACGGTTCCGGCGACGCGACGGTCCCGAGCTGTCTCTGCGCCCAGGTAAGGATGATGTGCCGAGCGGCCCAGGAGCACGTAGTCCGTTACGCTCATGGAGCGGGGCAACACCGGGCGCTGCGGCACGTAGGCAACCGAGCGTGCACGGCGGCGCTGGTCGGACTTGACGTACGCCTGTCCGGCGATGCGGATCTCGCCTTCGTAGGGGAGGAGCCCCGTAACGGCGCGGACCAGCGTGGACTTCCCGGCCCCGTTCGGGCCGATGACGCCCAGCCAGCCGCCGCGCTCGACTCGGGCCGAGACGCCCGAGAGCACCGTTACCCCACCCAGGACGACCGTGGCCCGCTCGATCTCGAGCACTCAGCCGAGCCTCCTCGCTTGGCGGAGCACGACGAGGAAGAAAGGAGCGCCCAGGAAAGCCGTCACGACCCCGAGCGGCACCTCCTCCGGTGAAAGGACGGTCCGGGCGAGGATGTCCGCAAGGATCAGGAACCCGGCGCCGAACAGCAGGGAAAGCGGGATGATCCTGCGGTAGCTCGGGCCGGCGATGAGGCGGATGGTGTGCGGCACGATGATCCCGACGAAGCCGATAAGACCGCTCACCGATACGGCAGCTGCTGTGCCAAGAGTTGCCGCAACGATCACGATCAGGCGGACGCGCGAGGCGCGCACCCCGACGCTGGTTGCTTCCTCATCGCCGATCGTCAGGACATCGAGCAGCCGCCGGCAGGCAAACAGAACGGCCGCCGCGACAGCTACATAAGGCAGGACAACTTCGACCTGTCCCCAACCGGCCGTCGAAAGCCCACCGAGGATCCATCCGTAGACCAATGTGAGGTCACCGGGGCTGCTCCGCTGCATGAGGAACGTCTGCACCGCTACGAAAAACGCCGAAACGGCGACACCGGCGAGGAGCATCGTCGCGGCCGAGCGTTCTGCCGCGCGCGGGCGGCCCAGCGCAAAGGTGGCGAGAACGGCCACCACGCCGCCGAGGAAGGCCGCTGGCGGCAAGGCGCTGGAGGGGAGGTGGCCGAGTGCCGGGCCCTCGACGATCACGATGGTTGCGCCTGCCCCAGCTCCCGAGGCGATGCCGAGCAAGTAGGGGTCTGCCAACGGGTTCGAAAACACGCCCTGGTAGGAAGCTCCGGCCGCGGCCAGCATCGCCCCGACGATGCCGCCAAGGACCATGCGCGGCATCCGTAATTGCCAGACGACGATGGAGCCGGTCGCCGAAAGCCCCGAGTGAAGGTGTACGAACGGCAGCTTGCTCAGGACTTCCTTGATGACGGCCCCGGCGGGGAGGTCGGCCGGCCCGACGAGGATGCTTGCTGTGGCCGCGACGAGCAGGAAGCCGACACCGAGGAGCACGTGGGACGGCCGCAGCCGGGTCGGGTAGATCGTTGGCGCCGCTGTCTCGGGGGTGTCGAAGAGAGAAGGTGGGGGCCCGTCAAACGTGGCCTTACCCCTTAGAAGTTCGGCTTCTTCCGCGGCGGCAAGCGTCATGAGCTCGGCGCCCCTGTGTGGAGCACCCGGGCCAATAGGCTCACGAAAGTTTCCATGGTGTGAGGGCCCCACTGCGAGGCGACCGAGTCGTTCAGCCCGACCACATGATTAAGCCGAACTGCCTTCAGCACGCTGAAGCCGGGCCGGCGCGCGAAGTTAGCCGCGTTTGCGCCGCAGCAGACGGTGTCGGCCAGGAACACGTAGTCGGGGTTCTCCTTCAAGATGTACTCAGGAGAAATTTGCGGGTACTGGGAGCCGTGGCCCGCAGCGTCGGCGATGTCGCGCATCCCAAAGAGGGAAAATTCGGCCCCGATAAAGGTGCCTGAGGTCGCGGTGTAATAATTGGTTGGGTCCAGCTCGAGATAGTACGTTGCGCCGCGGCCGTGACCGCCGGCCGTGCCGACGGCCGCGGCGATGTCCGCTTTGAAGGAAGACTGGACGTTTTTTGCGCCAGCCTCGTTGCCTGTCGCCGTACCAAGCTCGGCAAGCTGGCTGTCGACATTTGCGATCGTCGCCGCCGGAGGTAGGAGGAGCACCGGTATCTTCAGCTTCTGCAATTGCTTAATGAGCGTGCCGCTCGAGAACGCGAAAATGACGAGGTCGGGCCTCAGGTAAAGGTAATCCTCGGCGCTCGATTCGTCGCCGCTGAACTTCGTCCGTGGGGCGTTGGCCGGCCAAGTGGAGTACTCGTCGACGCCGACGACTTGGCTCCCTGCCCCTATTTCGTAAAGCATCTGTGTGGCGCTCGCCGACAGGGAAAGGATCCTGTCTGGGCGGGCGGGGATCCGGACTGTCCCGTCACCACTGTTAACGGAGAGGGGGAAAGGCGCGCTAGTCATCACCGCCCTGTCGACGGCGGCGTCGCGTGCGGGCGAGGCTGAGCTCACTCCACACGTCACGAGCAGGGAACAGGTAATAACAAAAGCTATTGCTGCCCGGGGTCTCTTCATGGCACTCCTCCTTGAGGTCGAGGGTGGTGCCTGGAACCCGGGGCTACCCTGCGACCAGCTCGTTGCCGCGACGTGCTTGGTCACTCCCCACTGGTAGGCGACCTGGCTAGCCCTTTCGCCAATCGGCGGAGGGACGACAGTTGCGGGACAGCGCCGGTCTCTCACCGGACTTCGCTGACCAGTAGGTTGCTAAGCGAACTCTAGGCCCGAGAGGGCCGATGAGGCAAGAAGCTTTGGTTTGGGAGCGGTGGGAGGCTCGAGTGACGCGTTGGGTGGCCCTCGACGGCCTGGAGGCCGAGACGCGCCTCGTCGACGCCTTGGACCGCGTTGGCAGCGCCCTGTCCTACCTACGTGCGGCCGTCGGGCCCGTGGCGGTGTCGGCGAGCCCCGGAACGCTGGCTGGGGATGGCCGGTGGATGAAATGCGAAGAATTGCTTGCCCACCCTGACTGGCTGGAGGCAACCGTCCGCAGTTCCGGCGGCCGGTTGGGAACGGGTTCCGGCGCCGTTGCGGCATCGCTGTTCGTCCTCGGTTACTCGTACCGGGTGGTGGCTCTGGCCGTTTCATGCATGCTGATGGGCGGCGCTATCCCGAGCTCAGATCCTGAGGCATTAGCAGTGGCGATGTCGTCAGGCCGCCCGTCGTTGGTCACCTACCGCGAGCCGCGAGCGCTCGCACTGGCAGCGCGGCGTACGCCCGGGCCTGCGACCTTTGCGGACCGGGCGCTCGTCGGCGAGGCGCTCGCATTCATCGTTGCCGACGCCGTCGACGGCCATCTGCGGCTCCTGGTGGATGCCGTGTGCTCCCGCATCCGCGTAGGCCTGCGCCTCCTTTGGGGCAACGTGGCAGCGTCGTCGGCGGTCGCCTTCCAGACGATGGAGGGGGCCCTGGGGGAGTGGGTAAAGCCGATCGGGGAGCGCTTTTTTGAAATTGCCCCGAGAGAACTGCAGGGACAGGGTAATTTCCTGTCGCTCGAGCAGGCCGGCAGGCGGGGTTGGTACTGGGAACGCCGCAACTGCTGCCTGAACGACCGCTTGCCGAAAGGCGTCCGTTGCGGCGACTGCAGCCTCACGCCGCCCGATCAGCGCCGGGCGGCGTACCTGGCCGGCCTTGCCAACAACTAGCCCACCAACAACTAGCCCGCGATCAGATAGTCGACCATCAGAAGCCCAGATAGTCGACCATCAGAAGCCGTGGCTCATTTCGGTGCCCGTCTCGAGCAAGGTCTTCAGGCCGCTCAGTACCCAGCTCCAGCCACCGCCGGCGCCCCTGTTCTCCCATTCCCCAGCGACCAGCAGGGCAAGCTGCGCGGCGCCCTCCAGGTCGTGCACGATCGTCAATTTCGTCACGCCGTTGGTCACATGTCAACAAGGGACCGCAAGCATGGGAAGATTTTTCTGGGGTTATGTCGATTTGGAGGGTGCTCATTCGACTTAGCGGTGGAGCGTGAGGCACAGCGGGGATCAGTGGGGTGGCTCCGCCCCTTCCCGCAGGACGGAACAGGAGTACCAAATGCGGTTCATGATGTTCATCTATCCGAAGGTGCAAGGCGGGACCGCCGCAGCGGTTGAGCAGGCCTGGATGCCGCCGGCTGAGGCCGTCGTCGCAATGACCAAGTACAACGACGAGCTCTCCAAGGCCGGGGTCCTACTTTCGCTCGACGGCTTGCACTCACCCGACAAGGCTGTCCGCATCGAGTTCCCGAGCGGAAAACCTCCGGTCGTAAAGGACGGGCCTTTCACTGAGGCCAAGGAGATGATCGGCGGGTACTGGGTCATCGACGTCAAGTCGCAGGACGAGGCCATCGAGTGGGCCAAGCGTTGCCCGATCGGCGAGGGCGCCGCAGAGATAGAGCTGCGCCAGGTCTTCGAGATGTCCGATTTCCCGGCCGACCTCCAAGCCGCGGCTCGTGCCGCGCAGAAATAAGAGCCCTTCCCGCGGATGACCCTTCCGACGAGGAGCCAGCCCGGCACCCCCGCCAACCGCTCGTACGAGGCGATCTGGCGGATCGAATCGGCCCGTGTCATAGCGGCACTGGCACGGCGAACTGGGGATGTCGGGCTGGCCGAGGACCTCGCCCAGGACGCGTTTATCGCTGCGCTGGAGCAATGGCCCCAGTCCGGAGTGCCGCAGAGCCCGGGCGCGTGGCTGGTGACGGTCGGCAAGCGGCGTTGGTTCGACACGCTGCGGCGAAAGGGCACCATCGAGGGCAAACAGGCCGACCTGGCCCGGCAGGCCGAAGTGCGCCAACAATTGGCGGGTGCCGAGTTCGATGACGTCGACGCTGACGTCGACGAAGAGGTCGGCGACGACCGGCTACGGCTCATTTTCACCGCCTGCCATCCGGTGCTGCCACGAGAAGCCCGGGTAGCTCTCACGCTTCGGCTGGTCGCGGGCCTGACGACCGAGGAGATCGCTCGGGCATACCTCGTCCGGGAGCCGACCGTGGCACAACGGGTGGTTAGGGCCAAGCGGTCGCTGAGCGAGGCGCGCGTGCCTTTCGAACTGCCGCCGGCCAGCCAGCTCGAGGAGCGCCTGGACGCGGTCCTTGAAGTCGTTTACCTCGTGTTCAACGAAGGGTACGCCGCGACCGCGGGCGAGCAGTGGGCGAGGCCCGAGCTCTGCCTCGAGGCGCTCCGGCTGGGCCGCATTATCGCCCACCTGTTGCCGGCTGAACCCGAGGTGCACGGGCTCGTCGCCTTGATGGAGCTGCAGGCCTCGCGGCTTCATGCAAGGCTCGGGCCCGACGGCGAACCGGTGCTGCTGGCAGACCAGGACCGCTCCCGGTGGGACCCCCTGCTAGTGAGGCGCGGCCTCGCAGCCTTGGAGCGCGCAAGCGAGCTCGCCAACCTCCCGGGCAACGGGCGAGGGCTCGGGCAGTACGGGCTCCAGGCGGCGATAGCGGCATGCCACGCGCGGGCTGCGACACTCGCCGGCACCGATTGGGCGCGCATCTGCGCTCTCTACGAGGCGCTCGCGCAGGTCGCACCCTCACCAGTCGTGGAGCTGAACAGGGCCGTTGCGCTGTCGATGGCGTACGGGCCGGAGGCTGGCCTGGAAGTCGTCGACTCCCTCGTGCCCGACCCGATGCTCGCGAATTACTACCTTTTGCCAAGCGTCCGCGGCGACCTGCTGGCCAAGCTGGGCCGCTTCGAGGAAGCTCGTGCCGACCTGGAACGGGCCGCATCGCTGACGCGCAACGAGCGCGAGCAGCAGCTGTTGCTCGACCGGGCCGCAAGGATGCCGCCTGCAGCGGGGCCTAGGAACTAACGCCGGCCGCCACTTTCTCAGCGGAGCGGTCGGCGGCAGCGAGAAGCTCGGCAGAGATCCCTCTCCGCGGCGTGATCACCTCGTCGATGAGGCCGTAGTCCTTCGCCTGTTCCGCCGTCATGAAAAAGTCCCGGTCGATGTCACGCTCGACCTGTTCGATGGGCCGCCCGGAATGGAAGGCGATGATCTGCGCCATTCGCTTGGTCGTGGCGAGCACCTCGCGCAAGTGGATTTCCATGTCCCTGGGCGCGCCGCGGGCCCCGGCCGTCCCTTGGTGGATCATGATCTTCGCGTTCGGA
>DATKHZ010000229.1:0-2803 GCA_035509995.1 Acidimicrobiales bacterium
CGGGGTCGACGCCGGGCATGGATAGTTGCACATACCCCGCCCCGGCCCGTAGCGCCGCTCGGCTGGCGAGCCATGGGGCACCCGTCATACCGGGGGAGCCCGCTACAACCCGTACTGCGGTCTGCCACTTGTGGGCTTCACGCGCCCGGGCCGGGACCAATGCGCGGACATCGCCGTCCTCGACGAGCCAGCACCTGGCGGCAACGCCGACCAGCTCGCCTAACCCGATATCGGCCACCTCGATGTCGCCAGCCAGGCCCGGGCCCGAGCCGAGAAGAAGGCCCGGTTTCAAGGATGCGAACGTGACGGTCGCAACTGCTCCTAGGGCTCCTCCGCCTTCGAGCACTTCACCCGTCGAGCCGGAGACTCCCGAGGGGATATCGACGGCAAGGACCGGCGAGCTGCCTGGAGACGGCGGGAGGTATGCCCTCTGGAGCCCGGTCCCGTAGGCGGCGTCAATGACAAGTTGCGCCGGCGGCAAGGGGTGGCCAGGTGCCAAACCAGCCGCCTCCAGCACCTCGACCTTGGCGCCGCTCGCCGCGAGCACTGCCGCTGCGGCGCGGCCGTCGGCGCCGTTGTTACCCTTGCCGGCCACGACCACGATCGCCTTGCCGTAGACGCCACTGAGCAGGCGTGCGGCCCTTTGGGCCACCGCGGCACCAGCGCGGCCGATGAGCACCTCGACAGGCTCGGGAGCCTGGCGGTCGACACCCGCCATCTCGTCTGGCGTAAGGACCGGGATCACGCGAGCGCAACCACCACGGCCGCAGCGGTGGTCGAGGTGTGCGTCAGGGAAACGAGCCAGGTCCGTACGGACCGCTGCGAAGCCAGATCGGCTGCGCGACCACTGAGCACCAGGCGCGGTTCGCCGCTCGGTTCGCGCTGAACTTCGAGATCGGCGAAGGCGAACGCGCCAAGTCCCACCCCCAAGGCCTTCATTACCGCCTCTTTTGCTGCAAAACGGACCGCCAGCGACGGGGCGGGATTGGCGAGCGTGGCAGCATAGGAGCGCTCGCCGTGGGTGAAAAGGCGTTCGGCGATGGAGGGCCTGCGAAGGAGCACGCTCGCAAAGCGGGCCACGTCCACCAGGTCGATGCCAAGCCCGACCGGCACCGTTGCGGGCGGCACGGTTGCCGGCGGGACCGTTGCGACCGGCACGGTGGCGGGCGGCGCGGTGGCGGGCGGCACGGTGGGTGGCGGCACGGTTCAGGCGGACCAGTGCCGGGCGAGCACGGCGACCGGCTGGGTCAACAACTCGATCATCGGGACCCTCCCGAGCACGAGGTCGTCGAAACGGGGCTGGGCTTCTGTCACGGCGTCCACGAGGGCGGTGTAGCGGCCCTGATAGGCCTGGAGCACCGACTTTGCCTCCTCGGGGCTGAGAAACCGGGCGAAGCGTGCATGGAGAAGCGTGATCCCGGTGACGTGGGTGTCCTTGACCTCCGGGATGATCACACCGGTGCGGCCGTCGTGAAGGCCCTCGAAGACGGTGACCTCCCTCTTCTCCGCAGCGCGGTGCTTCGTGCCTCTGAGGGCGTTGTTGGTTGAAGTTCGCGACGGTATCGAGGTGGCGATCCCGCCTCTGTCGACCATGCTTATCGTGGCGCCGTCGAGGCCGCCACCACCTCCGGCGCCGGCGGCGACGGTTACCGCACGGGTCTCCACGACATAGCGCGTGTAGCCGAGGACCTCCTCGACGGCGGGCCCGAGAGCGGCAAGCGTGCGCAAGGCCCGGTAGCCGAGCGACTCCACGCTGGCGCCGGCAGAGAGGGTCTCGGCCACCAACATGGCGCGCAGCAGAGTGCCCTCGCTTCGCGAGATGCCGACGGTGACGGTCTTGGCCTGGTGCTTTATGGCGTCGACGGGCCGTGTCAGCTCATCGATGGCGGTCCCGAGCGCGGCGAGGAGGTCAGCCGCGATGGAGCTAGGAGTGCCCACCTTGCCCATCTCGGCCTCATAACCCTCCACGGGCAACGCCCCCGTGGCGTACCTCAACAGCGACGTCATCCGGGCGGCGGTTGATGCATTGAGATGGCCGTCGTAGGCACCCGAGCGCAGGCCGGCCAATGCCGGTGCCGCTGCCATCTCGAGTGCTGGGGCCACCTCGTCAAGTACCAAAGCGCCGTCGTGGCCCCGCCCTGCGCCCTCGAGGAGCGCGCGCGCCTCCCGGAGCGGCCGCGCCTGAGCGTCTATCGACAATGCAGCCTCGTAGCCGAAAATGTGACCAACCATCGCGGCCAGCACGAAAGCGAGCTCAGGATGGCACGCCGGCACGGCAAGGATGTCGACACCCGGGTTGAAGAGATCCCTTTCGCTCTCGGTTATTATCACCACCGGCGCGGCTTTGTGGGCACGGAATATTTCTATTTCCTTGGCGATGTCGCGGGCGTTGGGCCCGCTCACGCTCGGTGCGCAAACAATGATGAGCGGTTCGGCCGAAAGATCAATGTGTTTTTTGTCCTCGATGACGTCGAGGGCTATCGCCTTGTAGCACAGCTCTGAAAGCTTTATGCGGATCTCGGCGGCCGCAACATGGTCGGGCCCGCTGCCCACAACTGCCCACGAACGGCGAGGCGGCGCGACCGCCGACGCTACCCTGGCAATTTCTGGCCGCTGCGCGAGCACCTTTTCCATCAGCGATGGCAGTTCGCGCAGGGCTTCGAGGATCTCTCCTGAGCGTGGGGAAGCTGCGGCGCCCGCGGCAGCGGCCAAGCTGAGCGCCAGGAGGTGCCCAGCCGCAACCTGCGAATAGAACGCCTTGGTTGATGCGACGCTCATTTCGACGTCGCGCCCATCGGAGGTA
>DATKHZ010000230.1:0-2154 GCA_035509995.1 Acidimicrobiales bacterium
AGCGGATGTACCAGCATTCGTACCACTTCGCATCCCCGAAGTTCTTGAGGTCATGCACGGTCAAGGTGATATCCCAGCTGCCAGAGGCATCCTGGCGGGCCGTCGCTTGCCCGGTGGCTGCTCCCAAGCCGTTCACCTTGGCCGCCGTGGTGGCGGAAAGCGGGATGACGACCGTGGTGGCTCCGCTGCCAAGAAGGCTGAGGGGGATGGCGATGGCGCCAGTGATGGCGGCAGCTGCGGCGGCAACGACAGCGGCGAGGCGGCCTCGGTTACGTCGCCCCGCCGGCAGGCGAGTGACCATCTGCCGGGCTTGTGGCTCGGCCGGAGGCTGGAGCTGCGGTCTGGGCTGGACTCTGGTCTCGGGCTCAACTGGGGGCTGGCGCTCAGGAATCGGGTAGAGCCTGGTGACGGCCTGATCTTCGGTGTCCGGTCGCCGATCGGTCCTGGCTCTCTGCTCGGCCATGGCAACGGTCATTGCGGCTACGGTTCGTTCTTCGAGGTCGGCGGGGGGCTCGACGTGCGGGGGCAGGTTCTTGATGATCCAGCCGATCTCGCTGTACTCGTCGACGACGCTTTGGCAGTAGCGGCAACCGGCCAGATGGCGGTTGAACTCGGCTCTCTTGGCCGAGGGCAGGTTGCCGAATACGAAGTCGAAGGCCTCGGGGTGAGCCTGCTCGATATCTCGATCAGAAAGCATCGTCGCCGCCACTTCGCAGGCTGGCCAGCTCGGCTTTCATGGTGTCGGAGGCCTTGGCCATGCGGGATTTGACGGTGCCGATCGGGATGTTGAGGCGCTCGGCGATCTCGGAGTGAGTGAAGCCGTGTCGCACTAGGCGCATCACGTCGCCGTAGATCGACGGGAGCTTGTCGAGGGCCTGGTCGACGGTCAGCACCGTGAGGGCCTGGTCCACGGCGTCGTATTGGGGCGGCAGCTGGAAGTCCTCGACTGGCAAGAACGGCCGGGATGAAGGTCGACGGGCGATGTCTACGGCCGCTGATTTGGCCATGGTGAACAGCCACCCTCGCACCGGGCCCCGGCCCGGGTCGTAGCGTCCGGCCTGCTGGCAGAACTTGATGAAGGTTTCTTGCACCATCTCTTCGGCTAGTCCCTGGTCACCGAGCACGTGAACGCCGAAGCGGAACAGCTCCATGCGGTACTTGCGATACAGCCTTCTTGCCGCATCCTCGTCTTTCTTGGCGGCGAGGTCGGCGATCAGGCCTATCTCGTGCGGGCCGGTGCGTGCCCCGCTGTCGTTCGACGACACGGCCAATCCCCACCCATGTTCTACGAGGTTTCCTGCCCGATCGGTTCGCTGCACCGACCAGCTTTCTGCCCGGTTCTCAGTATCGGGTCCTGCCCCGAAAAAACATTGCCAACCGGGCGAACCGATCCGCTCCCCGGTCTCGTAAGTGAAGCGCCATCGACACAGAGCGACCAGAGGGAGGGCCAGAGATGGCAACCACGAACGACGGATGGCCGAAGTTCATAAAGACCTTCGACGAGTGGAGAGGGCGCAGGGCCAGAGAGGCGGTAGTGGCAAGGGGTTGGCCGCCGACTGGGTGGACGCCCGCCCGGGCCAGGGCGGCAACGGAAATGGCAACGGCTGGAAGTCCCCGGCTCGGTCAGCCGGTCAGCTGCCTGGCGGCGACATCGGGGCTCTGGTTTCCCAGCGTGACCCACCCGGCCAGCGGCTTGGGCGGGAAACTCCAGCCCTCGCGGTTGGTTGATGACCACAGTCGCGGCCAGCACGCCGAACCCGGTGATGATCCGAGGACGCCGGGCATGGGCACCGGCCATATGACTGCCGGGGCTCTTTCACAACCTCTTCCTCCAGGCAGCCGATCATCGCTCCATCCTCGTGTGACTACTTATTGTAACTAACTGAATACATCGCATAATCTGGGCGTATCCCTGATCGCGGAGCGGAGGGCCCGTGGAACTTTCGCGCAACATGAAGGTCAAGTTGGTGGTCGCGCTGATTGGGGCTGCGGCTGCCATCGGTTCAGCAGCAGAAGCAGGAGTGTTCAGCAACCCAGGTAACACCAGCAACATTACTCAGACAGGCAACGGGAACAACAACGCTTGCGCGAACAACAGTCAATGTACGCAGGTAGGTAAATTATGGGCAGGGCGGGTCAAATGATATGGCGATT
>DATKHZ010000231.1:0-3594 GCA_035509995.1 Acidimicrobiales bacterium
AACTATGCCTCTCGTGCCTTCCTCGACCGATGCCTTGACGACCGCGCCATCTTTGAGGTCGCCCAACATGACGGTGACGCCGTGGTCACCATCAGGGTGGCACCGGAAGGCCTTGGCGGGCCGGCGGTCCACGGACAGGACGTTTGCCCCGGCGCGGCATAGCGCCGCGACGACATGGCCGCCAATGAACCCGGACCCGCCCGTAACAACGACACTTTGGTCCCGGAGATCCTCGAGGGCGTGCTCTCCGGAACGTACTTGCTCTGCTCCCGTTGGCATCGCACCAACCTATACCGCGCTCCCCGTCCGGCCGCGCTGAGACGGGCCTGAGCCCTATCGGCTGAGCAGCTGTGCCTAGCGCGAGACCGGCGCCCCCAGGCGGCGCTCAGCGCTGCCCTCGGCCCGGCGCCTTTGCACGGCAACCGAACAAAGTGCAACTCCTGCGCCGGCAACGAGCTCAGCTAGCACGCCGAGCCAGCTCAGCGACAAGACCAGGGCGGCGAGAATGAGGGCGAAACCGGCCACGACGACGCAAGGACCGGCCCAGAGGTGCTCCGAACCCACCCTTGCGCATGTGCGGACGCCACCACTTACAACCCGCAGGACAGCGTCGAGGCGGCGCTTTTGGCCCCTGAGCACCCTCACCAGCTTGGGGTCGCCCGCTTCGAGCATCGCCTTGATGCCGGCGAGCTGCTGGCGCTCCTGGTCGGAGAGCTGCACCTCGTCCTGTGTGCTCATGCCCGGTCCTGTGTGCTCATGCCGTGCCTCTGTTCACTACTATTTTGCCCTCAAACTATCGATCGTCATCGCTTTCGACGAGATAAATCTGGTTCAGATGTGGACTTCCTTGGCGGCGGGGCCGGCGCCGGCCCGAAGGCAATAGAGAAGTCCAGGTTAAACACGAGTACTGTAACGGCCATGCCTACGCCCCCAGCACGACCGGGCCGGGCGAGCGCCAAAGCCACTAAGAAGGCGGCCGCCCTTACGAGTGCCCGTGCCAAACCGAGCTCCCGAGCGGGTGCCAGACAGAGCGCCGCCGCGGGCGCCGTCAGAGAGAGCACCCGAGGCAGCGCGGCCAATCAGGGCGCCGACGCGGGCACCGTCAAACAGAGCACCCGAGCGAAGGCAGCCAAACAGAGCGCAGCCGCGGGCACCGTCAGAAAGAGCACCCGAGCGAGCGCAGCCAGCCAGAGCGCAGCCAGCGCAGAAGCGGGCGCCGCAGTAGGCGCTCAGGCTGCGACGGGGCCGGCCGCCCGGCAAGGATCTGGCTTGCCGAGGACTCTTTCGTTCGACATCGGAGGGACCGGCCTGAAGGCGTCCGTCCTCTCCAAGCATGGCGAGCTGCTGCACGAGCCGGTCAGGATCCTGACCCCATACCCGTTACGGCCCGAACAGCTCGTTGCCACCCTGGGCCAAATGGCCACAGGGCTCCCCTCTTACCAAAGGGTATCGGCAGGCTTCCCTGGAATGGTTAGGGACGGCCGCGTGCTCTCTGCCCCGCACTTCGTGTGCCCTGCGGGTGAAGGTGGCAAGCCATCGGTGGAGCTCGAAAAGGCATGGTCGGGGTTTGAGCTTCAGCAAGCTCTGGCGGCCGCTCTCGGACGGCCGTGCAGGGTTGCCAACGATGCCGACGTGCAGGGTGCCGCCATCGTAAAGGGGGAGGGCCTCGAGCTCGTCGTCACGCTTGGCACAGGCGTAGGCACGGCGCTGTTTTGGCAAGGCAAGTTGGCACCTCACATCGAGCTGGCCCACCACCCTCTGTCAAAACGCGGCAAGACTTACAACGACGTGCTAGGGGAAGCGGCGCGCAAGAAGGACGGGAGCTCGAAGTGGAACCAGCGGGTCCTCAGCACGCTCGAGGTCCTAAAAGCGCTCGTTTTCTACGACCACTGCTATATAGGCGGCGGCAACTCGACCCGGGTGAAGGTCAGCCTCCCGCCCGATGTAACCCTTGCGGACAACAGCGCAGGGATCATCGGTGGGATCAAGCTCTGGGAACGTACTTAGTGCCACGACAGGCAACGTAGGCAGCAGTACCTATAACCGCCGCGATGCCGGGCCCCCCGGTTGGGACGAACAAGGCCCGCCACGATCGTGCATGGTGGTGGAGAGGCTCTCGTACCAAGTTGTGGAGAGGCGCTCGTGCCTGGCTGTGGAGAGGCGCTCGTGCCTGGCTGTGGAGAGGCGTGGCCGCGTGGCTCGCCTGTTTCCTACTGGTCGACGCCGCTACGGTCGGCGTGTCCGGTTGGGCGAGCTCGTACCGCCTGGCAACCTCTCATCACCGCTCTACGGCAACGGTTACCGCCCTTCTGCCCAACGACCGCACCGGCTGTAGGTACAGCTACGTCGTAAAGGGCCGCAAATTGACGGGATCCTGGGCACCCTGTCCCGACAGTGTGCACGTTGGGTCGCATTTCCTCGTAACTTACGTACCGTCCGACCCGTCGACGTCGCAGCCCGGAGACCCTGCCGGTGCCGTGCTAGGCGGCGCCCTGTTCATCGTGGTGGTACCGGTGTTGTTCGGCGTGCTGGTTGCGTTCGGATCCCGCCGCCGTCAACTCCAATCCTTGCCTCCTGAGCGTAACGAGCGGCCGTGACGGCACTCGCCTTTTGTTCAGGCCAGCACGTCGCGCGAGGTCATCCGGGCCCAAGCGGCCGCGCCGAAGACTGCAACATACCCGGCCTGGAGGACGAGGTCCTTCCAAATGTTGTGCCAGTACACCGGAGCACGAGCGAGATCGTAGAAAGCCGTCCAATAATTGGTGAAAAGCCACGGGTGGAGGAAGGACACCTCGGAGACGCTGTCGAGGATCCCCGAAACGATCACGAGGCCGACGGTGACGGCCATGACGGCGATCGGTACGTCGCTGATGGTCGAAACGAAGAGGCCTATCGACGCCAGCCCGAACATGGAAGCTCCCACCACCAGCGCCGCGATCAAGCTCCGGCCTACGCCGTCGAGGAACGAGACGGTTGTGCCCGAAACCGTGACGACCGCCCCGTGCGGGAAGAGCACAACGCCGGCAATTAAGCCGACCACCACTATGTCGATGGCCGCAACGACGCAAAACAGCGCTAGCACCACCGCCTTCGCAAGCAATAGCCGGCCGCGGCCGGCAGGTTGTACCAGCAAATAGCGAAGCGTCCCGAGGCTGGCCTCTCCGGCGATCGAGTCACCGGCCACCACAGCGATCGACAGGGGGATGAAGAACGGCATCGCGACCGTCAAAGCGGCCAAAGCTGCGAAGACAGCGTTGTGAGAAACTCGGTCCACAAACGGAGGCCCGTTGCCGGCCGCCGGGCCCCCGGACCGCCAAACGGCGACGGCCAAGAACACCGGCACAGCGGCGAGGACCACGAGCAGAGCACGAACTCTTGCCCGGCCCAAAACGGTGCGGGCTTCAACCAGCCACATCGAAGCCCTCCCCGGTAATCGCGACAAAAGCGTCCTCCAGCGACACCTGCTCTTTGACCAGCATCCGGACCCCTATCCCCGCCTCAACCAAGGCGCGGCAGCAGTCCTCAGGGAGCACCCCGTCCAGCGTTCCCACCACTTGTGCGTCCTGGCGTTCGAGGTCCGCGATCCCCATCCTG
>DATKHZ010000232.1:0-4976 GCA_035509995.1 Acidimicrobiales bacterium
TCTGCAAAGTCGAATGAGCGGCGGAGCAGCGGGAGCCCCTCAGTCCAGGGTTGGTCCCGGACGTCGAGGTCCCAAAAATGCTGGTGCGCGTCCACGCGCTCGGCCGGGGCCCGCGGCCCAGAGCTATCAGAAAGAGGCATCAGCGAAGGCACATCAATCGAGGTGGAAGACCTCTTGGGCTGGAGCCCACCACTCACCGGGGGCAGCCGAGCCGACCGGCTCCTGACATGGGCCGGTGAGCAGCCACCAGCTCTGGGTGGTCTGGTCCGCCGCGATGGCGGCCATGTCCGCCTCGTAATCGTCCCCGGTGTACTCCAGATAACTGAATAACTGGCCGTCGCGAAGAAAGATCGAGTAATTGGTGATATTCGCCCTCCGCAACGTCTCGAGCACGCCCGGCCATACCGAAGCGTGAATGCGGCGGTACTCCTCCTCCTTCTCCGGTCGGAGCCGGATGACTGATGCGACCCGCTGCATGCTCAACGCTCGGGCCGCAGCCTTAGGTTCGCCATCCCGCCGTCGACGGAGAGCCAGATGCCCGTCGTAGAACCCGCCGCCGGGGAAGCTAAGTAGGCGATCGCGTCCGCCACCTCGGGCACCGAGACCAACCTCCCGTGCGGTTGCCTGGCGCTCAGCGCGGCGCGTTCGGCTTCCGGGTCCTGCGCACGGTCCAAAAGCCTGCCGATCCACGGGGTATCCGTGGTACCCGGGTTCACAGCGTTGACACGTATGCCCTCGCGCAGCAGGTCGGCGGCCATTGCCAAACTGAGCGACAGCACGGCGCCCTTGGTTGCCGAGTAAAGGGCCCGCTCGGGCAAACCGGTTAGCGCCGCTATAGAGGCGACATTCACGATGGCGGCCGGAGCGGACCGTCGGAGTGCCGGCAGGCATGCCCGCGTCACACGCACCATGCCGATGACGTTGACGTCGAGGACGTGGTGCCATTCGCTGTCTTCATTGTCCTCCACGCGGCCCTGCGCGCCTATGCCGGCGCAGTTGACCAGGACCTCGAGGCCACCCAGCGCTTGGATCGCGCGTGCCACCGCCTCCCGCACACCCGGGTCGTCGGTCACGTCGGCCGCGAAGTACTGCAAGCCGCCCGGGGCCCCGGGAGGGACCACACGGTCGAGCACGGCGACTCTCGCGCCCTCAGCGGCAAGGAGCTCGGCTGTACCGAGCCCGATCCCAGAAGCGCCCCCGGTAACCAGGGCCCGTTTCCCGTCGAAGCGACCCACGTCAGTACCTCCCGCTCTCATTGGCAAACTCGGACAGGTTCCGCCAGACGGGGCCGTCGGGGAACCCGAACTCTTTGACCGACCCGGGTTTCAGCTCGGCTCCCGACCCTGGCTTCGTCGGGGCGAGGTAGCGAGCGTTCACGACTCGCACCGGGTCGACGAAATGCTCATGCAAGTGGTCCACAAATTCGATCCAGCGCCCATCGGTACTCCCGCTAACTGCCACAAAGTCGAACATAGAGAAGTGCTGCACTATCTCACACAGCCCGACCCCCCCGGCGTGCGGGCAGACCGGCACTCCGAATTTCGCTGCGAGAAGGAGGATTGCCAGGTTCTCGTTCACCCCCGCGACCCTGCAGGCATCGATCTGGCAAACGTCGATCGCCCTGCTCGCCAGCAGCTGCTTGAACATCACCCGGTTGGCGACGTGCTCGCCGGTCGCAACCCGGACAGGTGCCACCGCACGCGATATAGCAACGTGGCCAAGGATGTCGTCCGGGCTCGTAGGTTCCTCGACCCAGTTCAAGCCGAACTGCGACAAGCGGCCCACGTTGGCGATCGCATCCCCGACGTCCCACCGCTGGTTTGCGTCCACCGACAGCTTGATGTCGGGGCCGACAGCCTCACGCACCATCCTGACCCGCCGCACGTCGTCGTCGATGTCCGCGCCCACCTTCAGCTTGATATGGGTGAAACCGTCTGCAAGTGCCGCTCTCGCCAGCGCGAGGACCTTGTCGTCCGAGTACCCAAGCCAGCCAGCGGAGGTGGTATAGGCCGGGTAACCGTCGCCCAACAACCGTTGCTCCCGTTCATGTTTTCCGGGCAATGCCCGCGTCAGCAGATCGAGCGCTTCATCTGCTGGGAGCACATCGGTGAGGTACCGAAAGTCGATAAGCTCGACGATCTCGGTGGGGGTGAGGTCTGCGAGGACCTTCCAAAGTGGCCGGCCCTGCCTTTTGGAGTAGAGATCCCAGGCCGCGTTGACAACCGCGCCGATGCCCATGTGCATGACGCCTTTTTCCGGGCCGAGCCATCGCAACTGGCTGTCGTGGGTCAGCAAACGCCAGAAACCCCCCATGTCGGAAAGGACTTCGTCGACGTCCAACCCGTACACAAGGTGCTCGACGGCGCGGATCGCCGCGACGGCCACCTCGTTGCCGCGGCCGATCGTGAAGACGAAGCCGTAGCCCGTTTCCCCCGTCGTGGTACGCAGGGCCAAGTAGGCAGCCGAATAGTCAGGATCGGGGTTCATCGCGTCCGAGCCGTCCAGCGACCGCGAGGTCGGGAACCGGACGTCGCTCACCTCGAAATGGTCGAACTTTTCAGTCATGGTTCAACTCAGTCACCAGTCAACCTTGGGAGGCCTTGCCACCGATGACCCGGGCCATCACCAAAGCGACGAGGATCACGGCGCCGTCGATGGCTTCCACCCAATAGTTGGATACGTTGTCAAGGTCCAGGATGTTCTGCACAATCGACAGGAGGGCGACGCCTGTGGCGGCGCCCACCATGTTGCCCCTCCCGCCCAGCAGGCTCACCCCGCCGATCACGGCGGCGGCAAATACAGTGAAAATAACCCCTTCCCCGTAACCCTGCTGCCCGGTGACAGCAGAAACGCGCCCTGCCTCCATGAGCCCGCCAAGGGCAGCCAGAGTGCCCCCTGCAACATACACCGCGATCTTCACACGGTCCACGTTGATTCCTGCGGCCCGAGCGGCTTCCGGGTTGCCGCCTACTGCATAGATCGCTCGCCCAGCCCGGTGGTAGCGCAGGAACAGGCCCACTCCCACGAAGATCAAAGCAGTGACGATAAGCGAGACCGGGACCTGGCCCCAGTAAGCGGACCCGAGGTAGCTGAACGCCCGAGGCAAAGCGAACACGCTCTGCCCCTTGGGGATCCCGTCCTGCAGCCCAGCCAAGACGATAGTCATGCCAAGGGTCCAGATGAAGCCATTGAGGCGCGCCTTCACGATCATCGTGCCGTTTATCAAGCCAACGAAGGCGCCCGCGAGCAGCAGCACGAGGAGCCCGAGATAAGGGTTCAAGTCCGCGCCCGACCCGAACGCCGCGACCGGGACGATAAGCCAGGCGGCAAACATCGGCGCAAAGCCGTAGGTCCCCTCAAGGGACAGGTCCATCCCCCCTATGAGAAGGATGAGGCTTTCGCCCACAACCGTCACCCCGAGGGCCGAGGCCTGCAGGCCGATGCCGGAGAAATTCGACACAGTAAAGAAAACAGGGCTCACCAGGGCGCCCACGATGATGAGCGCTACCAGGACGGGGAGTAGCGCCGCTTCCCTCACTAGCGATACAGCCCTCGCCTGCCGGCTGCTCTGCTGGAGGGCTACCTCAACGGCGGTGCGGCTGCCTGCGTCGGCAACTAGCGCCGGCCCGACAGCGCCGGTCGCTCCCTTGTCGCTTTCGATCTGGGTCATGCCGTCGCTTTCCCGTCTGCTAGCAGGCCTTCGATCGCCTCTATAAGCGCTTCGCGCTCGAAAGGTGGGTCCGTGAACTCGGCGACCATCTCTCCATTACGCAGGACGACCACCCGGTCGCAGATAACGAGGTCGTCCAAGTCGTCGGTCGCTAACAGGACAGCCGCGCCATCGTCGCGGGCAAGTGAGGACAGCGCCTCAAGCAGCGCCGCCTTGGAGGCCACGTCTACCCCCCTGGTTGGTGTTATTGCGACCACCAGCTTCGGCGCGATCGCGAGCGCGCGCGCCACCGTCACCTTCTGCTGGTTGCCGCCGGACAGCTCGCCGACCAGTTGTGAGAGCCCGGCTGAAACAATCGACAGCCTCTCGACGAGGGGCCGGGCCGCTGCGGCCCTCCTGCGTGGTGCGAGCACTCCGAGGCGGTTCGCAAGCTTGTCCACGATTGTCATCGTTGAGTTCTCCGCTACGCTCAACACGCGGACAAAGCCTTCGGCTCGGCGGTCCTCCGGGACGTAGCCCACACCAGCCTTGAGAGCCTTGTCCGGCCTCCGCGGGACCAGGGGGATCCCCTCCACCTCGACCTTGCCCGACGTCCAGGCCTGGTTGCCCGCTACCGCCCGGGCAAGGGTGGCCACACCGGCACCTAATAGGCCCGCCAGCCCGACCCGTTCGCCGTGGCGTACCTCGAGCGACACATCGCGTACAGCCCCACGGGACGAGATAGCCGAGAGGTGTTCGACCACGAGGCAGGGCCGGCCATGGTCGCGGTGCTCAGGTCCCTCCATTCCGTTCTGCCGCGTTCGCGCTGTGGTGGTCATAGCAGCCACGTTCGGGCCCACCATGGCGGCCACGAGCTCGTCTTTTGACAAGTCGGCTGTTGCCTGGGCGAGGACCAGCTCACCGTCGCGCAGGACGGCCACGTCGTCGCACACCTCGAATACTTCTTCGAGGTGGTGGGATATGTACAGGACCGCCACCCCGCTTGCCACCAAGGCCCGTACGCGGTCGAAAAGCCTGCGGATCTCGGCCCGCTCGAGGGCCGCAGTCGGTTCGTCCAGGAGCAAGCACCTCCGGCCCGCCGCCAGGGCCCTGGCGATCTCCACCAGCTGGCGCTGCTCGACCGTCAGGGCGGCGCAGGGTGCACCGGCGGCCACGTCGCTGAAACCCCATTCGGCGAGCACCCGCTGCGTTCCCGCCCGCATGGTTTTCCAATCGACAAACCCTGAGCGGCCGGGCTGGCTGTTCAAGAAGACGTTCTCCGCCACCGTCAGCTGAGGCACGACCATCGAGTGCTGGAAAACGGTGG
>DATKHZ010000233.1:0-5957 GCA_035509995.1 Acidimicrobiales bacterium
CTGCCGAGCCCAGGCAGGGCGAAGGTGGCCTCAATGAAGATCGAGCCCGTGAGGATGTTCGGGATCCAAGGCCCCATGATCGTGATCAGGGGGATCAGGGAGGTGCGCAGGATGTACTTGGTCAGGATGCGTCGCTCCGAAAGGCCGCGCGCCCGGCCCATACGGACGTAATCGGCGTAGGTCACCTCGAGAGTGCTCGCCCGGGTGTAGCGCTCCATTAGGGCCATTGGGTACAAAGAGAAGGCGACCACCGGCAGGACCACGTCCTTCCACGAGCCCCAACCCCCGACTGGGAGCCAGCCGAGCTTGATGGCGAAGACCTCGATGAAAAGGACCCCGATGACATAGTTCGGCAGCGCCACGCCAATAGTCGAAACCACGGCCGTGATCAGCGAGTCGACCCAGGTGTTGTGCTTTACGGCGGCGATGCAGCCGAGGAGGAGGCCGAGGGTGTAGGACAGGGCGATGGTCAAGCCGCCTACGATTAGGGTGATCGGCCAAGCCGAGGCGATGAGGTGGTTCACCGTCATCGTCGGCTCCTCGAAGGGGATGCCTAGGTACCCGTGCAGCAGCTGCCAAATCCACTTGAAGTACTGCTGCCAAATCGGGCCGGCGAGGCCGTACTTGACCTGGATGTTGTGCATGGCGGCGGGCGTCAGGTTCCCCTGGGTAAATGTAAACGGTCCACCCGGTACCGAGTGCATCATGGCGAATATGGCGACTGTCGCCAGGAACAGGGTGAAAATCAGCGACGCGAACCGCTGGCCGAGGTAGGCGATCACGGCGCTGGTCCTTCCGGGCAGTGCACCGCGAGAGGCCAACAAGGCCTCGACCGAGCCTGGCCCTGGCGGGGCCAGGCCCGGTCAAAAAAGGCATTAGTTGCCACGGCGGACGCTTGTCGCCTTTACAACAGGCCGCGCTCGTTCTGGCGAGGGTAACTGCCGACGTCGTTGCCGATGTAGATCCCCTCCTGGTAAGTGCTGAACGGGAAGAAACCCGGCCACTGGAGGCCGTCGTAGCCGAGGTAGTTCTTGGCAAGTGCCGGGCCCTGCATGTACGGCCACGTGAGGTAGGCGTCCAGCCCGTGGAAGACGAAAACCGCCGGAGCCTGCGAGGTTTGCAGGACCTGCGCCTCGGTGTAGATCTCCTGGCGCTTGGCCTTGTTGAACTCGGCCGCACCCTGGGCGAGCAGGTTGTCGTACTTGGCGTTGTCCCAGTCGTGGCGCCCGCCGGCTTTGTACACGCTCAGCATGTTGGAGGCGTCGAAGTAGTCCATCCCGTAGGACACGAAGCCCATCTCGATCTCCGTCTCAGGCTGTTTCTCCATTTTGCTGTAGAAGGTCGACGTCTCCAGCTCTTCGAGCAGGAGGGTGCTGGACCCCCCGAACAGGACGCTGTTCCAGCCGGCCGAGAGAGCCTGCACAACGGACCCCGTGGTCAGGCTGTCGATGGCGCCGGTGGAAGCCGGGTAGCTGAAGGTCACCGATGGGAAGCCCTTGCCCTTCGGGTAGCCGGCCTCGGCGAGCAGCTTCTGGGCGAGCTCCGGGTCATAGTTGGTGTACTTCTCGAGCGGCGTGCTGACCGCGAAGGGGTAGCCGTCCATCAGGTACCCGTAGGCGGGGATGGCCAGGCCCGGGAGCAAGGCGCCGATGATCGACTTGCGGTCGGCGGAGTGGGCAAAGGCTTGGCGCACCTTCAGGTTGTTGAACGGCGCCGCCTTGGTCTTGAAGAACACGTAGTAGACCCGGAAGTCTTGCGGGTTGATCGCCGGCGTGAGCTTGCTCAGCTTCGGGAACGTCTTGGCCGCGGCGAGGTCGGTCTTGGATAGCGCTTGTGTGGCGTTGAAGTCGACCGCACCGGTGTCGAGGAGCGAGAGGTAGTCCGCGGTAGAGATCTTGCTCACCAGGTATTGGACCGCCGGCTTGTACGGAGCCGTGTACTTCGTGTTCGGGACCAGGACAACCTCCGCGGTCGGGTCGAACGTCTTCAAGATGTAGGGGCCGCAGGAGATGGCTGTCGCCGGGTTGATGTTGTACAGCCCGTTGCCGTACTTTGCGAGCCCGGCGGCCGATAGCGGCATCGAATAAAGCATGGCGTTGGGGATGAAGGCGATCGGGCCCTCAGTGGTGACGACGAAGGTGTACTTGTCCGCGCCCACGCTGACGCCGATCGAGTTGACGGGCGCCTTGCCGGCTACCGCCTCGGTGTAGTTCTTGATTACCCCGGACCAGTACCAGCTGAAGTCCCAGGCGTGCTTGGGGTCGGCCGAATAGCGGAACGTCTCGACGTAGTCGTTGGCGGTCAGCTCGTTGCCGTCGCTCCACATGATCCCGGGCATGATGTGGAACGCCCACGTCGTGGCCGAGGTCTGCGCCCAAGATTTAGCCGTGCCCGGCACGATCCCGTAGTTCGGGTCGATCCGTACCAGGGAGGTCTCGAAGTTGTCGGCGAGAGGAGCCCGCGAGTAGACGGTCTGGTAGAAGTCGAGCGCCGCGTACGTCAACCCGGTCGGGTTGTTGTACGCCACGAGGAACTGGTCCGCCGCGGGGGCCATCCCGAACGCCCTCTTGGCGACGTCGGCCCTCGCCATCGCGGCGGAACGCATCGGGTCTCTCCTGAGCAACCCACCGTGACCGGCGACATATAGGCCCAATGCACCGGCCCCTCCGGCCATCATGAACTGCCGTCGGGTCATATCCGGCAGCATTTTGGGCGTTTTGGGGGCCTTGTTGTCCTTGTCAAATTTTTCCAGGTCAGCCATATTTTTTTACTTCCCCTTCCTAGTTGTCTCCGATTGTTCCACCTCCGGCCCCCGACGGGCATTCAGCCCCCGGGAGCCGGCTCAGGTCGGGGCTAGGCCCGACATCGTCGACCTCAACTTCGTCGACAAGTCCCTTGGCGCACCTACGATCACGACACACACGTGGGCGCTCGCGCGCATGCGGCGACGATAGCCAAGACGGCCTGCGCTCGCGCCGAAATCGTTCGTTCTGCGTACCAAGACGCAACGAACTGCGCTAGTGGAGCCGGTGGAGCAATAGATTCTTGCGACGGCCCCCCCGTTCGGCACCCTGGACGCGCTAACCGTTGGTAACATTTCGCAATGTTGAGCGCTGAGGTAGGGCCGGGAGAGCTGACTCCCCTGGACCGGTTCATTTTCGAGTCGTGGGGCTATTTCGTCATCCCGGACGTGCTATCGGCGGACGAGGTTGCAGAGTGTTACGCCGCAAGCGAACGCATGCACGCCGGCCGCGACGACCACAGCTTCGGCCAGCTCGGCCGCGGCTACGAGTCGGAGCCTTCGTTGGAAGGCCTTATCGACCACCCCGCCGTGCTCCCTAAAATCCGCGGTCTCTACGGGGACCGCTTCGTGCTGCAGGCGTGCTGGACCACCATGCAGCCGGCCCACGGCGGGATGGGCCGCTGGCACCAGGACGGCTCGAACGCCTATGACTACAAGCAGCTGGGCTACCCGACGCCGCTGATCCAGCTGCGGGCGTCGTTCTTGCTGACCGACCAGACCGAGCCAGGAATGGGCAACATGGAGCTGGTCCCGGGGAGCCACCGTAGCCAGGTCCGCCTGCCCCAGGAGGTCATTGACGCTAGGGATGAAGTCCCCATCGGGCACGTCATCTGCGCCCGGGCGGGGTCTGTCTTGGTATTTCACAACGCGGTCTGGCACCGCACGTACCTTCACAACGGCGACCAGGACAGGTACACGGCCCACTACATATACAGCCCGCCTTGGGTCCGCAGCGCGGACCGGTTCGAGAACTCGCCTGACTTCCTGGAGCGCACGACCCCCCTTCGCCGGGCCTTAATGGGCGAGTTCACCCGGCCCGACGCTCCTTACGGCGCCAACTACGAACTGCCGCCGTTCGCTGACGCAGGCGCCTCAGCCGACCATTAGCTCGCGGACCCCGAGCGCCATGCGCTCGTAGTCGGCAGGGGAGTTGTAGGCATAGGAGGAGAGGCGTATGCGGCAGCGGCCGTTCCAGCAGCCGATCGCCATCTCGACCCCTCGAGTGACCATATGCTCTTGCACGGCCTGGGCCTGCTCCTTGGTGTCGGCCCAACCGGCTGGCAAGGGGACCAGGGCCATGCTGGTCCCTGCGTCATGCCTCAGCTCGCTCTCGGGCGCCCCCAGGATTTCCCCGACCGTGGCCTGTGCCCAGCTGACCAGGGCTTCGTTGTGCTTGCGGACGCGGTCCCAGCCCAGGCCCCCGAGCAGCTCGAGTGCTTTGGGGGCAGCTAGCCAGGCCGAGAGGTCATCGGTCCCGACTCGCTCGAACGAGAGGGGGAAGCCGTCCTGCTCCGCCCAGTAGACGATGAGGGAGAGCATCTGTGGGCGCCATTGCGGTGCCACCCACAGCGCTCCGGTGCCGGCCGGCGCGCAGGCCCACTTGTGAAGGTTGCCTGTCCAGAAGTCGGCGCCCATCGCGTGCATGTCGAGCGGCAACATGCCAGGCGCGTGGGCACCGTCCACCAGGACAGGGGCGTTGAAATCATGAGCGGTGCGCACGACGGCCTCCAGCGGGAACCTCCGGGCCGTAGCCGATGTGACTTGGTCCACCACGACCAGGCCGGTGCGCTCGGAGCAGTGCTGAGCGAAGATGGCCGCCACCTCCTCGTCGCTGCTGTCCAGGGGCACCTCGGCTATCACCCGCGTGGCGCCCGTGCGGGCGCATAGCCGGTCGAGGGCCCAAGACACGGCTCCGTAGGCGTGATCGGTTGACAGGACCTCGTCGCCCGGTTTGAGCGCCAACGACTGCACGACGGACGAGACGCCCGCGCTCACGTTTTTCACCAAGGCAACTTCGTCGGGCTCGGCCCCGATGAAATGGGCCACCCGGCCCCGCGCCTCGGCCACCAGGCCAGGTAGTTCTCGGTTGAACCAACGCATCGGGTTGGTCGCCATGCGGAGGCGGAACTCGTTCTGCGCGTCCAGCACGGGGCCAGGGATGGCACCGAAAGACCCGTGGTTGCAGTGAGCGACCTCGGGATCCAAGAGCCAAAGGCGCCGGACTTCCTCCCAGTCGTCACCCCAAATTGGGTTTGCGCCAACCGTCACCGGCCCTCCTCGTTCGCTGTCGGCAGGCGTGCGCCCGCGTGATGCTCAAGGAACTGTAACGCCGGCGCTCTTGGTGGGGCATGATCGATATTCATGGCCCGGTCCCAGGATCTGCGATGGGAGCCCGAGCGCCTCCGGTGGACGGCGTCATGGATCTCGCGGCCACCCGCGGGGGACCGCGTGCCAGCGCGGGCCGCATATCTATTGCGGCGACGGTTCGCGGTCAGTGGTCGCCCAAGGCGGGCTCAGGTTTTTGCGACCGCTCTGGGAACGTACGAGCTCGCCGTAAATGGCGCCAACGTCGGCGACGAATTGATGCGGCCGGGATGGACCGACTATCGCAGTCGGGCCCAGTTCCAAATGGTGGACGTCACCGAGCTGCTCCGTCCGGGCGACAACGTCATCGGGGCCATCCTGGCGCCGGGGTGGTACGGGGGGCGCATCGGCTCCCAGGAGCCAACCAGCTCCGGCGAGCCGGTCCCTGTGCCCGAGTTCCTGTGCCAAATGGAGCTCGACCTGGAGGACGCCGAGGCGGTCACCATCGGCACCGACGAGCGATGGGAATGGCGCCAGTCGGCCATCCTCTCGAGCGACCTCTATGACGGCGAGGACTGGGACCGCCGCCTTCTGGACCGGGACTGGTCGACCGTCGACCATGCCGGGACGTGGCAACCGGTAGAGCGCTCCCGGGGTACCGCCGGCACTCTTGTGCCACAACGTGGTGCGCCGCTCAGGGCGACCAGAGTCGCTCAGGCTCATGTGACCTGGCAGCAGGACGGCTCGGCCTTGGTCGACAGCGGGCGCAACGACACCGGGTTCCTGCGCCTGAGGGTCGACGAGAGGCGCGGCCGGCGCGTCGAGGTGCGTTACGCCGAGATCCTGGGCC
>DATKHZ010000234.1:0-26799 GCA_035509995.1 Acidimicrobiales bacterium
CAGTCCCGCCTCGGCGCCAACCTCCAGCTGAGGGCCGAGACGCTCCAAGCGCTGTCAGAGACTGTCGACGGGTACCGCGTGCTGACTGTTCCCGCCCACATGGCAACCAAAATCGCTGCGCTCTTGGATAGGCCGGACAGCCTGCCTGGCCGCAAAGACAGGCAAGAGATCATGGCCCTTCTAAACGACCCCGTTAGTCTCGAAACGCACAATGTGATCGCTTTGTCGTCGGCGCGCAACCCAACCGACGTTCAGGCCCTTGTCAAGCAGGCGTTCGCATTCCTCCTTGAAGCCCGAGAGCTCAATCAGCGAGACCGTTCGCGATTACGGCAGGTTGAGGTGAGCTGGCAACAAGTACTCGCCGCAATTATCGAGCGCGGGCTTGTGAGTGAGAACAGCCCGGCGCAGGACAGGGCTCTCGGCCATGGTTTCTGAGCCTCGACAACCGTCCTAATCTGGTCTGGAACTGAAGTCGTCTGCAATTGCTTTGCCGCCCGGTTGCCACTGACTGCTTGGACAGTTCGGCACCGTCTGGCAACAGGGTCCGATAGGTACCCCGAACTGTCAAGTTCGCCTCCTTGGAGTGCTCCAGTCACCAATCGGTCCCTCTCAGCGCCGTACCCGCCGGTGAGGGGTCACCCGTCCGGTGGTAAAATTCGTTGGTCAGAAGCGTAGAGGGTAGGACAGAGGCATGCTGACGAGATGGCGTGTGTTTTTCAGAGTCGGAGCCTCGGTAATGGTGTCGACTACGGCCATTACGTGCGCACCGGCGTTGCATGCTGATGCGTCGAGCGGTCGAGCACCAACGGCAACGAACCCGATCACAGGTAAACCCCTCGATTTGCCGCCCGCTATGTATCTGGCAAACCCTATAGATACCGGCAGGCCAATAAACCCTTCGCAAGCCAAGGAGGTCTTCGAGACCTTCTGGAAGGAGTGGCAGTCTGCGCTCTTAGAAAATAACACGGCAGCCCTTACCCAACTTATGGTACCCGGTCCACTCCTACTAGGTCAGATCTACCATTGCGTGTGGCCCGGTGGAGGTTGCACCCTATTCACGAAACCACAGCCAATCAACGACGTCTTAGTAGCGGTACCAAGCATCCAGAACTCGTACCCGATAGATTTCGCCGTAGAGGTCCAGACGACTGACTATGCGGGCGGTACCGGGAAACCGGTCTTGTGGCCGTTTGTAGAGCTTCTCGTTTTGAGCAAGGCCCACCCGGCCTCGTCTTGGGCTCTCACCTTTGAGGACGCATACGGTGCCGAAGGGCACGTACCACCTCTTGTACCTATAGCTAGCGTGAACGGGTATAACGCCCCGTTTTCCGGCAGCACTGTCCCGGTGGGCTCGTTCCTTCCTCTTCTTGCGCAGTACTACCAAAGCTGGAAGGACACAGGTAAGCCGCCAGCTGCGAGCATCTTCGCAGAAAACGGGGATGCTTACCGCTGGGGCGAATACTTCGCTGAGTCACCTGAGGGAAACGTCTACCGGGAGACGCGGCAAGACTATGACTTTACTGTCGATCAGGTCGCTGGCAAGTGGATATTCACAACGGCCGATGCACAACCTATTGTTTGTGGGACGCTTCTTGACACAAGTACTAATACGCCCGTCGTCAAGGGCGAGGAGTTAATTCAAAACCAGACTAGGACGAATTGGGGAATGCAGTTACCGCCGGGATTGTACAAGCAGGTTATTACTAAAACGATCCATCCCACTTGCATAACGATCTTTCCCGGAAACCGCCTTGACAACTATGGTGAGGATCCCACCTACGACGTCGCCATCACCGGGGACTTCGTAGCACCGTTACCCGTGTCGGTACCGGTCACGACGACTGCAGCCGCCTAGGTGCGACCGCGTTGGCCACGTGTCAGCTGGGCTGCAGCTCGACCGTCCGGCCGTTACGCGGTCCTAGTCATCGTCGGTCTGAGCTTGGACTAGATCTTGGTCTAGAACTGCTTCGGACTGCTGTTGTCTCCTACCGTCTGATGTCCGGTCGCAGCCGCTTCTACCAGCACTGTTGTGGTCTCTGGTGGTTGTCGTAGACGATTTGAAGCGTTCTACCTCTACTACGACATCTAGAACTTCGCTGTCGCCGGCGTAAGGCAAGCGTGGTACACCTCGAAACCCCTCCCCGCCGAAAGGAACGGTGAGGGTTCGAGGCAACCACGCTTGTCCTTTCCAGTTCACGCTGATCGGGTACACCCCGATGGCAAGCTCGTCCAGCGGAGCAAGACGGTCAAGGGGAACCGGTGCGACGCCCAGACGGCACTGGCGAAGTTCGACACCGAGACCAAGGCAGGCACTGTGGCAGCCTCCGGTGCCACCGCGAGAGCGACCCCGTTTTATCAGCTGCCATAATGCTTGTTGCCCTCACGGGCTGTCGGCGAGGCGAGCTGTGCGGGCTTAAATGGGGCAATGTGGGCCGGGACCGGATGGCACTGCACGTGCGGCGGGCGGCCAAACGCGCCGACGGCGGGGAGAAAATGATCGGAGCTACGAAGACCGACGCGACCCGCAAGTTGTCGATGGGGAGTGAAGAAAGACGATCGGGCAAGGTGAGCGCGGAACCGTCGTTCCGCGGCGCTCGCCAGCTCAGCCGAGGTCCAAACCAGCCACGCAAAACCGATCGTTCGGTGCTGTCTCGAACAAGGTTCCCGGTAGCTTGTTCAGCGCGCCACTGTTGGCGGGAGCTCGGTTGCGAGGCGATCGGGCGAGACGGGTATCCGCCACGTCTCACCCGTTGTGCCGGCCGTCAGCTCCGGTCGAAGCTCGCGTCCCACTTTCAGCGGCGCGCCGCCGTAGTAAATCGCGCTCTGGCGCGTTCTGGGCGAGTGCCGCACCGCGCCCGAAGGCAGCGGTGGCCTCGGCGTGTCGCCCGAGCTTTTCGAGCAGGTCGCCTCGCACGGCGTGTAGCAGGTGGTAGCGCTCGAGCGCCCCCAGTTCGATGAGCTGGTCGACGAGCGGCAGTGCGGCAGCCGGGCCAGACGCCATCGAGATAGCGACGGCTCGGTTGAGCTCGACGATCGGCGACGGCATGGCCGAGGCGAGCGCGTCGTAGAGCGCTACCACCTCGGCCCAGTCAGTTTCTTCAGGACGAAAAGCGCGGGCGTGGCATAGGGCGATCGCTGCCTGGAGGGCGTAAGGGCCTCGTGTGCGGCGAAGCTCGTCGGCTCGTTGCAGGGCCGCCTCGCCGCGGGCGATGAGGAGGTTGTCCCACCTTCGCCGGTCCTGGTCGGCGAGCACGACCACCGCGCCCCCGGGGCCGACCCGGGCACGCAGGCGGGACGAGTTAAGCTCCATCAGCGCGACGAGCCCGTGGACTTCGGCTTCATCGGGGACGATCGCGGCGAGGATGCGCCCGAGGCGCAGCGCTTCGGCGCACAGCTCGGGGCGCAGCCAGTCCTCGCCGGCGGTCGCGGAGTAGCCCTCGTTGAAGATCAGGTAGATGACCTCGAGCACCGAAGCGAGGCGGCCCGCACGATCCTCACCTTCGGGGACCTCGAAGCGGACGCTCGCCTTGGCGATCGACCGCTTCGCCCGCACGATGCGCTGGGCGACTGTCGGCTCGGGCACGACATAAGCGCGCGCGATCTCTGCTGTGGTGAGCCCCCCGACGAGGCGCAGCGTAAGCGCGACCCGTGAGACCAGCGGCAGGAGCGGGTGGCAGGCGACGAAGATGAGGCGCAGCCGATCGTCGTCCAGGGGCTCGTTGTCGGCGTTGGGCGTTTCAGCGGTGTTCGTGCCGTCCAGCTCGAGCGCCCGCCCGAGCTGCGCGTACTTTTCAGCCAACGTGCGGTCACGTCGGAAACGGTCGATCGCGTTGCGCTTGCCGACGGCCGTCAGCCAGGCGCCGGGGTTGGCCGGGACGCCGTCTCGCGGCCACTGGCGTAACGCATCAACGAGCGCTTCTTGTGCCAGCTCTTCGGCGAGACCGAGGTCGTTCGTCATCCGTGCCAGCGTGGCGACGACACGTGGGAACTCCATCCGGAAGACAGTCTCGACCGCTGTAGTCGAATCGGCGACCTGCACGGCGCCGATTCAACCACAGCCGATCGATGTTGCTCTTTAGACGGAGACTGGACGCACCCGTACCTCGCCTGCGCCGAGCACGGCTAGAAACCGCCTCGACCACTCGACTGCTTCTGCCAGGTCTCGGCACTCCATCAGTGCCCAGCCGCCGACGATCTCCTTCGCCTCGACGAACGGGCCGTCGACGACCGTGTAGCTGCCGTCCTTGAGGGTGATCTTGGCGCCGGCCGAAGTCGGCGCAATTCCGCCGGTGGCAACGATGACGCCGGCTTTGGTGGCCTCTTCAACGAAGTGCCCCATCCGCTCGTACAGCTCGGGCGAGGGAGGCTCGGCCGGCAAAGCGGACTCGTCCGCCAGGGTGTACCCGAGGAAACGCATGCTCTAACTCTCCTTTTGTGACGGTGAGGCGCTCCTCGCCCCACTCTCCAAGGCGTCGAACGGGCTACGACAGGATCGACACACAGGAGCGATTTTTCTTCCCCATCGTGACGACCCGTGGATGGCGCTCAGATCAGCCATTGGATGTCCCGCTTCTGGGACGCTCTGTGCCCCGCCAGCTGCTCCGTCGACGGTCCCAGCGTCTATCGCCGACAGCTGATAGACGGGCCTCGGTCGACAACCTTCCCAGACTTGCGTGTCCATCGAGCTGTTCTCGCCCCAATGCACAGCACGCCTTCTGGTCGCGGTCGGGAAGGCCCCAACTCCTACTGCGAGACGAGATTTTGGGCCATCTTGCAGCTCGGGAGGGAACGTCGAAGGGAGCAACGTGCGCGGTCCCCCGACCCGTGCTCTCAGCGTTGGAAGCAGAACGGCCATAAACGACGAACATTCTGTCGCGCAACTCGGCACGCTTTGATGAGCGCTGCACCGTCGTTCGGCATTCGGCGGCACCATTAGGGCCCAACTCAACGAACCAAGCAATCTAGGCAATTCTGCCGTCCAGCGAGGGCGGAAGCACCTCCAGCATTGCAGCTTCAAGACGAGGTTCATGCGCGTTCGGAGAGGTACTGGTGAACGGCGGCAGTGGTGCGGTCGAGGTCGTCGGTGGCGAGAAGGTCGAGCAGCGAACCTCTGAGCACTGCAAGTGCCAGGCTGCACTCGGCGGCTCCAGCGGCGGTCCATCGGCCGTTCCGGGGTTGGCCTGTGGCGAGGACACCAAGCCAGTCCTCGACCGTCTGGCGAGCGAAACCGGCCCAGGGCCCGTCGGGATCTGTGAGCGAACGAACGTAAGCTTGTGCCCACAGGGTCAGTAGCGCTCGGTGTTCCCCGGCGGCCAGCCATCGCCATGTTGTCCTGACGATGTCGGGCAAGTCACCAGGCCTCCCGTCGCGGCGGGCACTGTCCAACAAGGCAATCTCGTCGGCACGGGCGCGCGCGAGCAGGGCACGCACGAGCCCGTCTTTGGAGCCGAACAGGAACAACAGCACGCGCGGGCTAGAGCCGATCGACTCAGCTAGAGGTCGGAGCGACAGGTCAGATAGGCCGCGTTGGAGAACATACTGGTATGCGAGCTCGAGGAGCTCGCTTTGGCGGGGAGAAGGGGCTCGTGTTGGCTCGTTCACAGCGCTAGTCTGTCACTGAAACGACTGTGTCAGTAGGAGGGGGCGTGTGATGGGCCAAGCGCTGGTACGGCCGTTGGGACGGCCTGGGGACCTGGGCTGGGTGGTCATGGCACATGGGGAGGTGTACGACGAGGAGTTCGGTTGGGACGCCAGTTTCGAGGCGCTCGTGGCCAGGATCGTCGCCGATTACGCCAACCACCACGACCCGGTCCGCGAGGCGGCTTGGCTCGCTGAACTGGACGGGGCCCGTGTCGGGTGCGTGTTCTGCGTCGCCGCGGACGATACGACCGCCCAGTTGCGGATCTTGCTTGTCCATCCGTCCGCCCGAGGCCATCAAATCGGAGGTCGGCTGGTGGACGAATGCGTGGCTTTCGCCCGCCGTGCCGGCTACAGGCGCATGAAGCTGTGGACCAACCACCCGCTCGTTGCCGCCCGGAGGGTCTACTTGTCGCGCGGTTTCGTCTTGGAGGCTGAGGAGCCACATCACAGTTTCGGCGTCGACCTCGTCGGACAGGTCTACGAACTCGAACTGGCATAGGAGGCCATGCCAAGACCCGGATTTTCGGTCGCCCATCGGGAGGCGGTACGGGCCAGCGCATATCCCGTCTGATCCCGTGCTCATCGCGATCTGCCATGTCGTGTACGCGCTTGGCGCCACACCACGTGTTTCAGTGCCCCGGTCGCGTGCTGATTCGAACGCCAGCCCTGGCTTCGCCGACGGTGCCTGTCAGCGACGTCTCGAGCAACGGGTGCCGCAGCCGGCGATCGGACCTTGTACCAAGGCCGTGCCGGGCCCGTGTGAGCGACACCATGTTTGAGCGTTGCGCCTGGCGGCGACCGTTCTTGACCGTGCGGTTCTCACCCGCGTCGTGTTCGACGACTGCCGCCTTTCCGGAGCGGACCTGTCCGGGTCACGGCTGGTCGATGTCTGGTTCCGGGAGTGCCGGCTGGCAGACGCCAGCCTGCGCATGACCTCGGGCAATCGCCAGCGCTTCGAGCACTGCGACCTGGGCATCCTTGATTTGTACGCGGCCCAGCTCCCCGGTGCGTGTTTTTTGACTCAAACCTCACAGGCGCCCAGCTGTCGCAAGCGACATTGACAGAGGCTCGTCTGCACGGCTCGAGCTTTGACAGCCTGCGAGGGGCCGGCGCTCTAAGGGGGACCACGATCAGCTCGGCCCAGATCCTGCTAGTAGCCCTTCACGTCTTGGCCGTGATGGAAATAACTGTAGATGACGAGCGCGAACCGCCATCGCGCTGAGTCGGCTTGTCCTCGGCGCCGTCAGCGAATACCTGATCTGACTAAAATCTGGCATGTGCGCTCGAGTAACTGGCTCGGGATTGGGTGTTATGTCGGTCTTCTCCAGCTTCGGTGGGCGAGCCCGAACTGATCGATCGGTCGCGGCGGGGGGACACCCCGGCGGTGGCAAGGCGAGGGCATAGCGGGGCAATCGGATCCCTTACAGGCGGGGGCTGAATCACACGCGGCGGGGGGAATCGGAGTGGGGGAGGGTTTCGAGAGCCCACAGCCTTAGGGAGTTCGGCGTCCCCGCTCACCGGCACCCTGCTAAATTGCCGCGCACATCGTAGAACGGGAAGGAGGCAAGTTGCCCGCGGTTGCCCACTGCCTCCCTTCGTCCTCCGTCCCCGCTCGGGCCACCAAGCGTTCACGTCCTGGTCTGGGCACTGGTGCCGCCCTGGTTGTCGGGATCCTGGCCAGCACCGGCTTGGGTACTTCGCCAGCAGCAGCCGTGACAACCTCAGCATCGCTCAGTGCCGGCGGATCTGCACCCGGTACGATCTTCGTGGCAAATGGGGGTGCGGCCCAAAACGGCACAGGCCCAGGCTCTGTCACCTTGTACCGGCCCGGCGCGACCGGCGACGCACGCCCGGAAACAATAATCACCGAGGGGATAGATGAACCCGGTGGCCTCACCTTTGATGCTTCGGGAGATCTTTGGGTGGGCCAACAGGTGGGCAACATCGTCGAGTACAGCAGGGCCGAGCTCGCTAAGGCGTCCCCGGTCCCGACCCGGAGCCTCTCCGAGGTAGGGGGCGGTCTCGCCTTTGACTCCTCGGGGAACCTATGGGTGGCGACCGCGTCGTCAGAGGTTGTCGAGTTCACCAAGGCCGAGATAGCCAGGTCGGGCTCCCCACTTCCCGTGCGCACTCTTTTCGACGACTGCAGCGTGGGTTCCGACGCCCATGGGGACGTGTGGGAGGGCAGCCAGTTTGACACCGTGGCCGAGTTCACCAAGGCACAGCTAGCCAAGTCGGGCTCAGCGTCCCCCGCGGTGGTGGTCACCTCGACCGACCTGAACGGTCCCTGCAGGCCCGCCTTCGACGGCTCCGGTGACCTGTGGGCCGGGAACTACAACTCCAACACGGTGGTCGAGTTCACCAAGGCGGAACTAGCCAAGTCGGGCTCGCCGGCCCCAAAGGTCGTCATTTCCTCCTCGAGCTACGCCGCCCCGGGCGACGTGGCTGTCAGCTCCTCAGGCGACTTGTGGGTCCCCTACTTCGGCGACGCAGGCGGGGCGGTGGCCGAGTTCACCAAGGTACAACTTGCCAGGTCGGGCTCGCCGAAGCCCGCTGTGACGATCGCAGGCCCGGACACCGGGCTGAACAACCCTTGGGCGGTCGCCATCGAACCCTAGCGGCTAAATGGGCCACGATGTCTGCACACACACACACACAGACACATTTTCACTCTTCCAGAGTTAAGCCTCACGGCTGGCGCCCGAAGGCCCAAGGCGCTACACCACGCGCACCGGTTCGGGCCGCTGCCGCCGTCCATGGCGGAGCACCGGCCTGCGGCCGGGCCCGGCGGCGCCGCGCCCCTCCAGGGGCGGCAACGCCTTGGCTCAGTTCCCTGCCCCTGGCGTTCGCATCGAGCGGGTGATAGCAATCGAGCCCAGGTACTTGTCAGTCGAGCAGACGTAGTGGAGGGGAAGATGGCTGGGATCGCTAGGAAGAGCTTCGAGGCGCCTGATGAGCGTCGGGCTCCCGATAAGACGGTCGTGGAGGTTGTCGACCTCGGTTCGGTAAAAGCGGCGCGGATGACGTTGCAGCCGGGTTGGAGCTGGTCGGAGTGCATCAAGCCCGTCGCGGGCACCAAGAGCTGCCAGACGCACCACGTGGGGACGGTGGTGTCTGGGCAGTTGCGGGTCCGCCATGATGACGGCACTGAAGTCCAGGTTGGCCCGAGCGACGCGTACGTGATCGAGCCGGGCCACGACGCGTGGGTTATTGGCTCGGAGCCGTTCGTGGCCTACGAGTTCGATAGCAAGGCCGCGGAGACGTACGCGCGGCGCTGAAGGCTCCCGGGGCTCATACTGACGCAGAACTGCCGAGGGGCGGGGCCGCGTTCGTAAGGGGGCGCCGAGTTGGCGCTCTGCGCCCGACCAGGAGCTGTCGGCAGGATACCGAGTGGGTGCGCTCTCCGTAACACAAAGCGTGCGACGGGAGTTCACCGTGTTCATGCAGCTCAGAGCCGGTGTCGGAGGGGGGACGCCAACAATCTCCGACTGGCGGATCTCGACGTGGTCGTCGTAAGTGAGGCACTCATCCTCGAACGCACTCAGAGATCGACCGGTGTCACCCTCCTGACCCGCTGTACGGGAGCCCGCTCGGGACGAGCTTTTGGCAGATCTTTTGTGCCTGGGTGAACTGCGTCGAGTGGGTGTCGATGCTGGAAGGGAGGCGCAAGTTGACACTGCCCTCGGAGAAAGTCGGGTCGGGGAAGTTGATGATGCCGTGTGAGCGCATGCAGGTAGCCGTTTTGAGGTAGTCCTGCTGTTGCTGGGCGGTGACGGGTTGGACTGGCCGGCCACTCAGCGAGCCTCCGGGGGGGAGCAGGTGCCTGCAAACGTTCTGGGCCGCCTCGGCCTGCGAATTGCTGACCGCGTCGAACGCGCGGATGACCGCGTCCTTAGGGATCCCTCCGTTGCCGACAGGGTCGGGGAAGTTGGTGATGCCGTGTGAGCGCATGCAGGAGGTATACGCCAAGAGCGCCGTTGCTTGGGTACCGCCGCCGGACGAGGAGCTGGGGGTGGTGGTTGTCGAAGCCGTGGCCACCCCCGTTTTCGAAGGGCCGCCTCCACAAGCCGCAAGGCTGGTACCAGATAACACACCGATAGCGAGCACAGAGGTGACCGGCAGCCATGAACGCTTCATCTACTCATCCCCTGGTCAGCGTTCTTGCCACAAGCGTCCAATATCGGAAGCGACCCAAGGGTTCCCCGGAGTCGTGTGGGTCGATGCGTAACAGGACACCTATCGCTGCGTTGCTCGTGACCGCTACGTTGTACCCCCGAGCACCGAATCGTTATTCAGCGGGTGCGCTCCCTGTAACTTGTCGCCCGCCAGCTTGAAGGGGCCCCCGCTCCGCCAGGTTGATGGGGCCCACCTGACCGAGTAACCAGTGTTGGCAATGCGATGATCGCGGGTCTCTCGCTCTAGGTCAAGAGCGCCGTCGGCGACGAGGACGACGACCGTCGTGGCGGTCAGGTAGACGGTGCTCTTCAGTCTCCGCTGACTTTTTTCCCGGTCGGAGCCAAGTTGTCGGCGTCATGAGTGTGGGGCAGCTCCATTGCCGCGGCCGCGCCGGTCGTCATCCGGTGTCTCAGGCATAACCGAGGTCGCGCGCCAGCTGCACCGCATCCGCCAGCAGGTGGCCCGCCCGGTCTGGGTCGGCGGCGTCCCAGGCCTCACACGCCGCCAGCACTGCCGTCTCGAGCTCGTCGGGCAAGCGCGCTAACGACGGGTCGAGCAAGCGCCGAGCGGCGGCGATTGCTTGTTCGTTTTGCCCCGTGCCCAGGTACGCGCCGGCCAGCGGCCAAAGAGCCAGGCAGTAGGGGTAGAACCCCGGGTGCGGGTGCCAGAGCTTGAGCGCCTCAGTACCGAGCGTGAGCGCTTCTCCAAACTGATCGTCGCGCCAGGCGACCCAGGCCTGCAGAGCCGTCGCCGCGGCCAGATGGTACGGGACACCCCTTGCCGCGGCCCGCGCCTCGGGTAGGAGTTCTCGCACAGCTTCGACGTCGCCGCAGCGGAACGCCGTGATCGCCAGCTCTCCCAGCAGCGCCCCGCGCGCCCCGGGAGAGCCGGCCCGCTCCGCGCTCGCCAGCCCCCGCTCGTGGGCCCCCCGGGCTTCGGAGAGATCTCCATGCCAGGTAAGGGCCCAACCGAGGTAGCACGCGTTAGAAGCCTGGTATCGCTCGGGGCGCAGGAACCATAGCGTCGTCGGCGCCGGCGCCCAGGCCGCGTCTACGGTCCGTCGCAACTCTTCGAGGATTTGCTCGTCCACCCGGTAGCGCCGCTCATGCAGGTGCTGGGTCGCCAGCGCTGCAGAGAACTCGCAGGCGACCGCTCCCCTACCTCTCGCTTCCGCCAGCGGGCGAGCGCTCTCGATCAGGGCGGCGGAGCGATCGAGCTCGCCGCGTTGAGAGTAAATGCAATACTTTGGACCGACCTGCAGGACCACCCAGAGCTCAACCCACTCCTGGTCGTCGTCCAGCCCCGGTACCCCGATCAGCTCCTCGGCGGCGGCAAAGGCGGCCAGTGCGGCGTCGAAATGGAACTGTTGGAACTCGATCCATCCCAGCATGAACTGCAACCGTCCGGCCTGTAGAACATCCTCAGGCCGGGCGATGGCTAACCCAGCGAGGGCCGCCGACCGCGCTTCTTCGAAACGGTCGATCAACAGGAACAGGTCAGCGAGCTTCTCGCAGATCCTGGCCACGGTCACCCGTCGCTCCGACGCGGCCGCCGGCGGGACCCCACCGTTCGCGGCACGGTCCGCGTTGATGACCGCGAGCGCCTGCCGGTACGAAGCGATGGCCTCCTCGTGGGCGAAGATCTGGTCGGCGTGATCTCCGGCCAGCTCCAGGTAATGGACGGCGCGGTCGTCCTCGCCCGCAGCCGCGAAGTGACGGCCGAGGACGGCCGCCGTCTCCTCGAGACGGCCGGTGGCGCTTGCCTCAAGGTGCCAGGCGGCGCGCCGGTGCAGCTGGCGGCGCTGGGAGCGCAGCAGGCCGTGATAGGTCGCCTCCCGGATCAGGGCGTGGCGGAAGCGGTACAAGGCTTCATGCTGGTTGCCGGCCTCAGTCAGAAGGGCGCCCGAAACGAGCTCGGAGAGGGCGGCGTCGAGCCCCTCATCCAGTTCGCAGACCGCGCCTATGGCGGAGCGCTCAGCCTCATCGCCTAGCACCGATGCAGCCACGATCGCCTCCCGCGCGGCCGGGCTGAGCCGGTCGGTACGAGAGCGAATGAGCCGCTCGAGCGCCTCGGGGACCCGAGCGGTATCACCAAGCCCGAGCCGCCAGCCGGCGCCGTCGCGCTCAAGGGCGCCTGTGTCGAGCATGGATGCGAGCCGCTCCTCCAAGAACAGCGGGTTGCCGTCGCCTCCCTGACAAACCGCCCGGAGTACCTCCTCAGCCGCAGTGCCGCCAAGGAGCGAGCGCGCCAGGGCCCGCTCAGCGCCTTCTTCCAGGGGCACGAGCTGCAACACCCGGAAAGCCCGGGCTGGGTCAGCGGCAAGCGCCGCCTGCAGTTCGCCGACCCCCGGGTCGGGCTCTGGCCGGCGGGTCACCAACACCAGCAAAGGGCCGGAGACGGCGAGCGTGGCCAGTTCACCGGTTAGCCGGAGCGACGTGGGGTCGGACCAGTGCAGGTCCTCGAGGGCGAGCACGGTCGGGCCGTGCTCTACTAGACGAGCTAGCACCGACCGCATAGCCAAGAACGTCATGTGCTGGAGCTCTGCCGGTCCCATCGGCTCCAGGCGCGCCCTACCTGCCCCTGCTGGCAAACCCAACATCCGCGCCAGCAAAGCGACGGGCTCTTTGTCGTTCCCCAAGACGGCTCGCATCGCCGTATCGAGCGCGGAGCGGAGGGCCGCCTCGCCTGCCTCCAGCGGTGCCCCGATGAAGCGCGACAAGAGCTGCTGGTAGGCCCCGTAGGGGGTGGACGAGGCGTAGGAAGCACAGCGGCCCTCGAGCCAGAGCGGTAAGCGCCCTGATGCCGCCCCCACCCAGCCCATGAAGTAATTGCGGCACTCGGCTACGAGGCGCGTTTTACCCAGCCCGGGCTCACCGACGACGACTACGGCGCCCCCACGGCCCGACACGGTGGCCCGCACCGCCTCCGTGAGCACTGCTAGCTCCGCGTCCCGTCCGACCAGAGGTGCCTTGGCCGCCAGGCGGTGACGGCCCGCCTCCGCGACCGAGTGCACCCGCGGCTGTACGAGGTAAGTAGCGGGTAGCTGCTCGGTTCCCGGGCTGACGGGCACGTCGAGACTAGGGCCCCACTCGAAAATCCCCTCCGTGGCGGCCCGTGTGGCCGCGCCCACCAGCACCGAGCTGGGTTGCGCGGCCGCCTGAAGGGCTGCGGCCGCGCCAACGACCCCACCGACCGCCTGGTAGCCGGCCCCGTCGCCGCCGCCCGCCGGCCCTACCACGGCTACACCCGTCTCGACCCCGATCCGTACCGACAGCGCGACCCCCGGCCCGGCCCTCCCGGCCTTGAGAGGGCCGAGGCCGTCAAGTCCCCGCGCACTGCCGACCGCAGTTACCATGCGCAATGCGACGCGCAGGGCCCGCTCGGGGTCGTCTTCGTGCGACTGAGGGGCGCCGAAGAGCACGGTCATGCTTGACCCCGAGATCGACGCCACGGTGCCCCCGAGTGCCTCTACCTCACTGATCGCTTGGGCGAGGCCGACGCCGATGATCTCACGCACGTCTTCGGGGTCAGCCTGGATGCCGAGGCCGACCGGGGAAAGCTCGACGACAGCGACGCTCAGTAGCCTGCGTTCCTCTCCGCGGTGGGCGGTCGGGGCTCCTTGGCCAGCCGCCGGGGCCGGGCGGCCGGGCGAGCCTGCATAGTCCACACTGGCCCGCAGCTCCTCGAGCGCCGGCGAGGATTTCAACCCGAGGCGGCCGAGCGCGGCAGCACAGCGCTCGTAGACGGCGAGCGCTTGGGGGCGGCGGTTGTGCGCGGCATGCAGCCGCATGAGCGATGAGGCGGCCTCCTCGCAGGTCGGGTCAGCCTCTAAGCAGGCCTGCCAGGCCTGCTGGACCTCCTCGGGACGGGCGCGGCCGACGCCGCGAGCGCGGTCGCGGGCCAGCTGCAGGCGGGCCTCCTGGCGCAGGTCCGCGAGACGACCGCGCACCCGGTCGGCCCATTCGGCGACCGGTTCGTCCTCGAGCGGGACTCCGCCGCTCGAGAGCGCTTCGACTAACGCACAGTCTCGCGACTGGCCCGGCGAGGACCTCAACGCAGCCCTGAGCGCCTGCTCGTGGGCGTCGAGGTCCACGTCGAGGGCGATGTCGGCCGCCGCCCAGATACAGCTGTGGTCGGCGCAGAGCAACCCTGCCGCCGGCGGGCCGAGCCGGCCGAGCACCGAGCGCGCCATCGACAGCGCCTTCCACAGCGCGTTCGTCGCCGCTTCTGCCCTCAGCGCCGGGAACAGGGCGTCGCAGGCGGCGTCCCGGCTGATGCGGCGCCCGGGGCTCACGAGCACGAGCTGGCACAGCCGCCGGGCGCTCGGCCGGGGCCACGTGGCCGTGCTGAGCTCTCCGGCCGCGACGGCGAAGCGCCCGAGCAGGCGGACATCGACGACGGGAGGGTTATCACCCTGTTCGGTCCGAGAGGCGGGCACCGTCACTATTGTCTCACCCGCCAGTTGAGGTGTCCCCACCTCAGGACCACGCGGCGGCGCCGCCCTCGGCTAGGCCGCTGAGGCGAGACGTCGCTGCGGCCCGGGCGGCTCGCTCGGAATAGGCAATCGCCGTCGCGTTCGTGGGCGGCGTGCCATCGACCTCGGCGTTGTAGGCGGCGGCGCCGCCCCCGGCTAGGCCGCTGAGGCGAGATGTCGCTCCCCCCGAGCGGACGCTGACCGCGACTGCGGGCCCTGCCGAGTGGTGCTGCGCCGCCACGGCGGGCCCTCCGTAGACCGTGGTGAGCGGGACGGACATTACGAGCGCGGTGGTGGCCACCGCGACGGTGAGCCTTCTGGTGTTCATGCCGGTTCTCCTCCTGTTGGGCCGGCGGATGGTCGCCGGTGCACTCAGACTGGATCGGTCGACTTCCCAAAACCTTCCCGCGCGGGAGCCGAGGCCCGACCGTCGTTACCCCTGGGCCTCAATCGGGGCCGGTTGGACGGGTGGGATCGACCCGGGCTCAGGAAGCAGGGAGGCGAGTGACGGGAGACGGGTGGTCGAGAATCATCTGACTTCCGGAGGATCGCAGTTCCTCGTTGTCGCCGTATCCCTGGGAGACACCTACCGGGAACAGTCCGTGGTGGACAGCGGCACGCATGTCATCACCACGGTCCCCACCAACGCAACTGAATCGGGCCGTGGTCAACCGAGGGACTCCAGGCGACTATGTCTGCCTTGTCCGAAGCGGCGACGACCGACTTCCACACGGGGCTCGCAAATACGGCGGCGTTCGACTGACCATGCCCGGCCCTTCGCACTGTTCAAACGGACGGACGAACCCAGCGCTGTCCTCTTGGTCGACATCGACGATCTCCACGACTACAACTGCGCCTACGGTTATCTCAAGGGCTCGTCGGTCCGCCCTAGGTACTCGGCGCACCCCAACAACTCCCTCGGGCCCAAATGCGGCCATCAAGACGGCCTTTGGCGCGTAGTAACCAATTAATACCTCCAATCCAAACAATTAATACCCCTCAATCCAATAATTTGCGACCTGGGTTGGATGTATTCGGCACGAGCGGCGGCTCAGGCTGAATTAGACGGCTACGTCTGACGGCTCAACCATAAAGGAACTTCCATGAGATCTTTTGCCGTACTCTCCAGCCTGGTCGGCTGTGCCGCGCTAATGGGCGGCGTTTTGCCCAGCGGCGGACTGAGCGATCCCTCGGCTGCGGCTTCGCTCGCATCGATCGAGCGAAGCGCTGCCGTTCTCGCTCCGGGCACCATCTTTGTCGCTAATGCTAGCGCAGGCTTTGAAGGCGGACTGGGTACGGGGAACGGCTCGGTGACCGCCTACCGCCCGACCGCCCGCGGTGACGAACGCCCGCTACTCGTGCTTACCAAAGGGATCCTGGACCCCACCGGTCTCATCTTCGACTCCTCAGGCGACCTTTGGGTTGGCAACAACAGCAACAGCAACAATGTGGTCGAGTACAGCAAAGCTGAGCTAATTGCGGCTTCTCCTTCCCCCACTGTTACGATGTCGGAGAGCGGGGGCGGCGCGATGGGCCTCGCCTTTGATTCCTCGGGCGACCTTTGGATAACTAAAACCAATTTCACGGCGGTCGAGCTCACCAAAGCGCAGTTGGCTGAGTCGGGTTCCCCAGTTCCCGAAGTGACTATCACCAATACCAATCAGTGCAGCGTCGCATTCGACTCGTTCGGCAACATGTGGGAGGGCGGCTTCGATACTGTCGTACACGAATTCACACCGACCCAGCTGGCCGCGTCTGGATCTCCGACCCCACTTGTCACAGTGTCCTCGGACAGCCTAAACATGCCCTGTCAGCCGACTTTTGACTCGGCAGGCGACATGTGGGCCGCCAACTACCTGGGGAACACTGTCGTCGAGTTTACAAAAGCTCAGCTCGCCAAGTCCGGGTCGCCGACTGCCCGGGTCACCATCAGCTCTGACTATCTCGCTAACCCAGGTGACGTCGCCTTCGATCCCGGAGGTGACCTCTGGGTGCCTAGTGCGCAAGACGAGGCCGTGGTGGAGTTCACGAAGGCGCAGTTGGCGAGGTCGGGCACTCCTATGCCAGCAAGGGCCCTCTATGGGCGGTCCACCGGCCTGAGCTGGCCTTGGGCTCTCGCCGTGGAGCCATAGGGGCGCGCCCGAAGGACAATAGGGATCTCGAAGACCCTGCTGGGATGCTCGGGCCTTGTAGCGCGTCTCGGACGGCCCGGGCCGACGCGGTTTGTTGCTCCCTGGTCCCTACCGACCGCCACCGGTCATATGTACGGTTGCGATCTGGGCGAGCTGGTGGCGGTCGGCAACACCGAGTTTGGCGAAAACACGTGTCAGGTGGCTTTTCACCGTGGGTGTGGAAACGAACAGCTGCCCGGCGATCTCGGCGTTGCTCAGGCGCTTGGCGACGAGGGAAACGACCTGACGCTCAGTCCGGGTGAGGCTCCCCCAGCCCGAAACGGAGCGCCTGTGGCTGCCGCGTCCTCGGCGGGCATAGGCAACAGCTTCTGTGAGCGTGAGCGCCCGGCCCTCAGTGAAGGCCTGGTCGAAAGGCTCCTGTCCGAGGGCTGTCTGGGCAGCCGCGAGCACTGGGGCGAGCTCGTCCCGAGCCCGGGCCCAGCGGCGGTAGCCCGTGGCTTCCCGCTGGCACTCAGCGGCGCCGAGGAGCCGGGCTGCCTCGGCTGCGCGCCCGAGATCAGCACCGGTGATGGCCACCAGCTCGAGCAGGTCGATAGCCCAAATGACGTGCCCTGCGCCGGCCGCTTGTTCGAGGCCATCACAAGCCAGCTCGTGCGCTCGCAACCAGTCGCCATCGGCCCGGGCCAGGTGGGACTCAGCCCGCAGGACAGGCACCCCTTCGGGCTCAGGCCTTCTCGGTAACCGCCAGGTGCAAGCGTCGAGATGGCGTCGGGCGGAGCCCAGGTCGCCGCGGCGCAGCGCCACCTCGGCCAGCACGGCCCGGTTGTTCACGCACATGCGTCCGAGCCCGAACGCCTCCAACTTGGAACTCGCGCTCTCCAGGAGTTCATAACCGTGGTCGTCCTGGCCGAGAGAGACCTCGAGATGGCCGGAGCCCATATCGGCGCACGCCAGGTTGAAGGCGTCGTCGATCGACTCAGCCAAGGCCCGGGCCCGGGCGAACGCACCCGTCGCACCGGCATCGCCCAGGTACGTATAGGCCTCGCCGATGTGGCGTTCACCCCAGCAGACAAACCTGGGGGCCGATAGCTCAGTGCTCAGCCGCAATAGCTTTTCGGCTTCCTCCAACCCCCTCACCAAGCGACCGGAGCAAGTGGCGGCGATGGAACCAATGGTCCCCGTACTGACCAACCCCCATAGATAATCGACGTCGCGAACCGCGCGTTCTGATTCCTCGGCCAGACAGAGGGCTTCTTCAGGACGGCCAAGCCAAAGGTAAGCCCACGCTTTGTTGTGCAGGCCTAGGTCGGCCGTTTTGGGGAGCCCCGCCTTTAGGGCCATATCTATGGCTTCGTCAGCCGTCTTTAGCGCTTCGTCGGGCTGTGCCCAGGCCTGCAAGTTCGCAACCGCGTACAAGCCGCGAGCGGTCGCCCAGTCATACCCGGCCGACCGACCGAGTTCGGTCAGCTCCCATGCCAGGCGAAGCGAGGTCGGTGGGTCCGAGTTGCGCGTGCTGCGAAGAGCAAAGTACAAGAGGTCGGCCCGGCGCGAAGGGTCCAGCTCGGCCGCCAGCAGCCGCTCGCAGCGGGCCCAAGCCTCGGGCCAAAGCCGCAAACCGTCGAAGAAGGGCCACAGCGCTCCGAGCAGGTCGGCGCAGGCGTTGAACTGCTCGGACTGGACGCTCCAGTCGAGGGCAGCGCGCAGGTTGTCCAGGTCGGGCTCCAGGACCGCCAGGGCGGCAGCGATCTCGCTGGTCAGACCCATCGGTTGCATGGATTGCGCAAGCGTGGTGAGGTACGCGAGGTGCCGGTCCCGGAACAAGGCAGTTGCGCCCTCGGGTTCCAGGGCGGTGCCCGCGTAGGCGCGCATGGTCTCGTGGAGCCCGAAGCGGTCGGCACCCGCGTCCGCCTGGACCAGGGACTTGTCCACCAGGGAGGTCAATAGCCCGAGGACTTGATCACGCTCTATTTCGCCACCGGCGCACACGGCCTCGGCGGCAGCTACCCCGAAACCGGAAGCGAACACCGAAAGACGCGCCAACAGAGCGCGCTCGTCCTCGCTGAGCAGGGCGCAGCTCCATTCGATCGAGGCCAGGAGAGTTTTTTGCCGGGACGGCACAGCCCGCCCGTTGCCGACGAGCAAGTGGAACCGGTCTGAAAGACCAGCCGCGATGGCATGGACGCTCATCAACCTGGCCCGAGCCGCCGCCAGCTCCAGGGCTAAGGGGATGCCGTCGAGCCGCTCGCAGATCTCAGCTACGGCCGGTACGTCGGAGTTGGGCATGATAAAGCTCGGGCGAGCCCTTGTGGCTCTGTCGATGAAGAGCCTTCCCGCCTCCGAGCTCTCGAGCCAGTCTTCACCGCCGCGTTGGTCGTGGTCCGGCAGGTCGAGACCTCCCACGGGCACTATGGCTTCGCCTGCGACCCCCAAACGCTCGCGTGACGTCGCCAGTACCCATATCCGGGGGCAGCCGCGCACCATGGCGTCCGCCAGCGACGCGCAGGCGTCGACTAGGTGCTCACAATTGTCCAGGATGACGAGCACGTCCCGCTCGGAAAGCCGGGAGACGAGCACCCCGACCGGGTCCCGGCCGGGTGCCGCCTGCAAACCGAGGGTGCCGACGACAGCGCCAGGCACCAAACCGGGGTCGGAGATGCCCGACAGGTCCACGAAGAACACCCCGTCGGTGCGGCGATCGGCCACGTCTCGCCCGATCTCAATGGCGAGGCGGGTCTTGCCGCACCCGCCCGGGCCGACCAAGCTGACCAGGCGGTCGGCTTGCAGCCGGTCGCGGACGGTGGCAATGGTGGCTTCGCGCCCGACGAAGCTCGTGAGCTGGCCTGGCAGGTTCCCTGGAACCTTCATGGAGAGGTCACCAAGAAGAAGTGTGGGCCCAGGCCCAGGCGAAGTGCAAGGACCGAGGCGTGCCTTGGCGCGAGGGGACGAGCGTGGCGCACAGTCAGGTCACTTGGACCAGGTCGTCGTTCCCTCGTTGACCGACCGGGTTTGTCATCTCCCTTCTGCGCCACCGGCCAGGTGGAAGCCCGTGGTGGCGGCAGAACGCGGCTGCGAAGGCGTAGGGGGAGGCATAGCCGGTGCGTGTGGCGATCTGCATGAGTGTCAGCTCGCCGGCACGCAGGTGTTCCCGTGCCAGGGTCATGCGCCAGTCGGTCAGGTACTGGATGGGAGCCTGACCTAACGCGAGCTGGAAGTTCCGGGCGAACGCAGCGCGTGACAGCCCGCTGATTGCTGCCAGCTCCGGCACGGTCCACCCCCGGGCGGGGTCGGCGTGCATGGCGCTCAGGGCCGGGCCTAGCCTGGGATCGGCCGAGGCTTGGTACCAGCGAGGCGCATTCTCGCCTCGCTGAAAGCAGGCGCGTATCGCGAGCACCAGTAGGACATCGAGAAGTCGGTCGAGCACGGTCTGTTGACCGGGTGCGGGGGTGGCGAGCTCGGATGAAAGCAGACCGATGACGTCGTGGAGGGGTTCGTCCGCCGCGGCCGACAGAGCCAGGATTGGCGGAAGACCTTCCAGTAGTCCTCTGCCGATGTCGCCTGAGAGCACGTATGCCCCGCAGAGGAACACGTTCGCGCCATCGGTCGAGGCGCGTTCGTCATATGCGTGGCGCCGTCGGAACTCCTCGTGCGTTAGGCAAGCGGCGTTGGGCTTGTGAGCTATGAAGTGGTCGGGGCCGCCGCGGACGAGCGCCACGTCACCGGGCGCGAGCTCCGCTGGGGATCGCGGGTCTTGCCATAACCACACACGGCCCTGGATGACCGCGTGCACGGTAAGCGGGATGGTGCCAGGTAGACGTAGCCCCCATGGCGGTCGTGCGACCGATCGTGCGAAGACCCCGCCCGAGGCGCGGGCCCTGGCTAGGTGAGCTTGCAGAACGTCCATCTTGTGAGCGTCTCACAAAGTAAATAGAGCGTCAAGCACATTGATACGCTCCCGTCGGCCCTGCAGGCTGTATGTATGACAAACGCTTCCTCCAACATCCTCGTGCTTGGGGGCACTGGCAAGACTGGCTCTCGGCTCGCCGCGAGGCTTGCGAAGCTCGGCTTCAACGTCCGTAGCGCTGCACGCTACGGCGCTGATGTCCGCTTCGACTGGGACGATCCAACTACCCACCCCGCTGCCCTACGCGAGACCGATCGCCTGTACCTGGTGGCGCCGGTCATGCGAACTGACTTTGCCGACCGGGTAGCAACGTTCCTCGATCTCGCAGAGACCGCCGGCGTGCGTCACGTCACGTACCTAAGCGCCCATGGTATTGGCGAGGCTCCGTCGCAGGTGGCTCTAAGAGCCGTCGAGCTCGACCTTATCGGCCGGGGCGCCATCACCCATTCCATCCTCCGTCCCGCCTGGTTCATGCAGAACTTCAGCGAAACCTTCCTCAAGCCTATCGACGGCCTGATTACGGTACCTACCGCCAACGGCTCGGAGGCGTTCATTGACGCCAGCGACATCGCCGCGGTAGCCGCCGAGACGCTGGCCAACCCGGATGCTCACGCCGGCGCCGCGTACGCGCTCACAGGCCCTGAGGCGATCACGGTAGGCGAGGCGGCTGAGATCATCGCGGACGTCGCCGGAACGCCGATGAAGCATAACGACATGACCGCGACCTGTGGATCCAAGACGCCGTTGCAGCCGGCGTGCCCGCCGAATACGGCGAGATGCTGCGGATTTTGACAGAGGCGGTCGCCTCCGGAAAGGGCTCCCGGCCCAGCGACAACGTCGAAAAGGTCACCGGTGCTCCTCCGATCAGGTTCGTGGACTTCGTTCGGCGAACCGCGCAGGCGTGGGGTAGACGAGGACCATCGTGACGACAATCACCGACATTGACGACTTCAGGGCGCTCGACCCGTTCTTTCGCATCATCGAAAAGGCCCTCGAGGGCATCGCGGACGGCGCGCACTTCTTCGATCTGCTAGTCGAAGACGTCGTCTTCGACTACATCATTACCACTCCCGACTACCCGAGGCACGTCGAGGGCCGCGAGACCGTCGCCGAGCTCTACCGCCCATACGGAACCGTGATCGTCCTCGACCGCTGTTACGACCTGGCGGTCCACCACGACACGAAGACCGGCGTCGTGGTGCTCGAGTACGCCTCCGAGGGCCGAGTCGTCTCGACCGGGGCCCCCTACACCAACCGGTACATCTCGGTACTCACGATCGCCGATCGCAAGGTCACTCATTGGCGCGACTACCTCGACCCGATAGCAGTCTTCGACGCGCTCGGTTGGCCGTCACATCGATGAGCCGAAACCTCGGCGACCTCGTACTTGTCCAGGGTGTCCACTATGTCCTGAGACATAGTGCCCACTAAGTAGTGATCTCAGGCTATGCCGTGGCCAAGCCTCCGCAGACCTGACGCCTCTCGGCTGCTACCTGGCCACGGCGGACGCCTCGTTGGAACGCGGCCCGGTCCCGACGGCGTTGACGGCCGCGACCTCGTAGTAGTACGTCCTTCCGTGCCTGGTCCCGGAGTCATTGTAGCTGCAGGTCGACCCGCTGCAGCTCGTGCTCGTATAGGTCGTCACCCCGCCCGAAGAGGTGCCCCGGTAGACCGTGTAGGAGGTGATCGGGTCGCCTCCGTTCGACACGGGCGCCGACCAGCTCAGGGCCACACCCCTGGTGGCTGACTCCTTCGCCGCCAGGTTGGTGGGCGCGCCCGGCACAGTGGCCGCAGGTGCCGGAGTGGCGGACAGCTCGTTCGAGTGAGCCGAATTACCCTTGGAGTTCACGGCCTCGACGGTGAAGTAGTACTTCATGCCGTTGGTGAGCGGGCTCACCGGGACCGTTGTGGCCCCATTCGTGCTCGCCACGGCCGTGGTGTAGCTCTCCCCTCCGGATGTGGTCCCTTCGTAGACGTCGTAGCCAATGATGGGGCTGCCCCCGTTGTTGGCCGGGGCGCTCCAGTTGAGGGTGACCGAGCCGTTCCCCGGCGTAGCCGTGTTGAGCGTGGGCGAACCGGGGACCGTCAGCGAGCTCGAGGGAGCGCTGAAGGCGACGATGCTGTTCGGGGAGCCCCCGGGTGTGCCCAAACCTGTCGGCCCGTTGTAGCCGTTCTGGCTGTCAGCGGCATTGCAAAGGTACGTGCCGCAGGACCCGTCGCTCCCCGAGGTCACAGCGTAAAGGGCGCCGGGAGAAGAGTAGAGGTACGACGCCGGGTAGTTGGCTGAGCCAAGCTTGTTGCCCGCCAGGGCATAAAACGAGGCGATGATCGGCGAGGCTACGCTCGTGCCTCCGTAGATCGCCCACCCCGAATTGCCGTAAGTGTCGTAGACCCACACACCGGTGTTGGGATCCGCGACAGCGGAAACATCGGCGACGGTCCGCTTGGCGCACCCCGCGTCGTGCTGCCAGGCGGGCTTTGCCACGTAGGCGCTGCAACCGGCGCCGGCCCCGCTCCAGGCCGTCTCCGATCCGTTCCGAGTGCCGGAATTGGTTAGCTGTGTAAGGCTCGTGCCCCCAACTGCGGTCACGTAGGACGAGGCGGCAGGGAACTCGACCCCAAAACCGCTGTCGCCAGAGCTGGCGACGACGGCCACGCCGGGGTGGTCGTAGTAGTTCGTGCTGTCGTTCGTCTCGCCGCTGTACTCGCTTGAGCCGTAGCTGTTGGACACGGCGTCAGCACCCAGAGCGACAGCCTCGTTCACCGCCGTCCCGAGGTCCGAGATGGAGGCGCTGTTGGCTTCCACGAGGAGGATCTGGCAGTTCGGGCAGATAGCGCTCACCATCTCGACGTCGAGGGACATCTCAACACCCCAGCCTGTGTCGCCCTGTGGGAGCGGCGAGCTGTTGCCGAACTCGTTCACCACATCGAACATGCAACTCTTGTTCGAAGGCGAGATCGTGCCGGTCGGGCAGCTGGGCAGGCCGAAGAAGGAGCGGTACGAAGCGAGGTCGCTCACGACGTTGGGGTCGCTGTTGGCGTCGACGATGGCGACCGTCTGCCCCGCCCCGCCGCCGCTGGCCGCCGCCGCCGACGCGACGTTGTAGGCCGACTGCAGGTAAGACGGGTCATAGGCTCCGTTGTTGCCCAGTGTGGAGCCGGGGGACGCGCCGCCGCCCCGCGCTGGCCGCGCCCGCTTGGCCCAGGGGTCGGTCCGGACGTGGGTGTCGCAGTGCGCCGTGCCGGCGGGCACGGCGAACGAGCACACGTTCACGTCGGTCTCGCCGTTGACGCCCTGGTGCTCGAAGAAGCCCCCGCCCAGCGAGGTGTAGCCCGCCCCCGCGCCGCTGCCGTCCGCGAAAGCGGGAACGGACAGCACCGAGGCCAGGGTCAACACCCCCGCAGCCACGGCCGAGAATGACGCCAAGTGACTGCGCCGAGCCCGCCGCCTAGAGGTCAGTAGCGCCCCACGGTGGTCCTGTCGCCGATGGCCAAGTTCCATGGGAAGTCCTCCTCCAAGCACGTTGTGCGCTCGCATGAGGATAGCCCATCGCCTCTCCGCCTTCTCGGGACGTCAGGCGCGGCCCGCACGGCGTCTAGCTGTCATCGTTAGGTAGGTGCGGGTTCCCGCCCTGCAGGCCAGCCGGGACGCTTCAGGCCCGATGGCTCACATCCCCGGGATCGGCAAATACTCCAGGACTTCGATGAACGATCCGCCCGGTGCACTGAGATGGGGATGACCATTGAGCAGCTTCTTTGCCGACTCGAGCGAGCCGGCTTCCAGTACTGAATAGCCGCCGACGCCGACGCCCGTCTCGCCGACTGGGCCTTCGGTGGCCACAGAGCTGAGGGGCGAGCCCATGTCAACCAGGGCCGAGCCGGCCCGTTCGGCCCAGTTCATCCACGCCTGCATGCCCTGCTGAGCCTGCTCGGGCGTGCCCATCTGTTCTCCCGCTCCTAGTGACGAGCGGTACAGGATCATGTACTTGGGCATTGGTAATTGTCCCTCCGTTCTTCGCAAATCATCCTTTGACCGCACTATATACTGAACCACATGGTTCTGTATCGTGCAAGTGACCCTCGCGCTGTTGATGAGGTTTTCGCCGCTCTGGCGGATCCGACTCGTCGCGCCATCTTGGAGAGACTCCGGCAGGGGGAGGCCTCAGTGAGCGAGCTCGCTACACCATTTCAAGTGTCCCTGCCGGCCGTCGCCAAACATCTGCGTGTCCTCGAACGCGCTGGCCTCTTAACGCACCGCAAGACCGGGCGCGTCCGCCGATGCCGAATCCGGGCCGATCGTTTGAAGTTGGCCACTGACTGGCTCGACACTTATCGCTCTTTTTGGAGCATTCGGCTCGATGCCCTGGCCAACCACCTCGAGTCTGGAGAGGACCGATGACCGAAGGTGGACCATCTAGCGAACGAGTGGTCGTTCGCCGAGCGATCGCGGCAAGCCGAGAGCGGGTATTCCACAGCTGGACTGACCCGGGACAACTCCGCCGATGGTGGGGCCCGGGCGGGTTCACATGTCCCGACGCAGTAGTCGACTTGCGGCCGGGTGGGACCTATCGTCTAGCGATGAAGCCGCCCGGTGACGGGCCGATCATGTCGGTGACTGGGACCTACCGCGAGGTTGATCCGCCTGAGCTGCTTGTGTACACGTGGCGCTGGGACAGTGGACCGGCAGCCTCGGATCACGAGTCTCTGGTGACGGTCGAGTTCACCGAACTCGGGGATGGGACCACCGAGGTGACGGTCACCCACGACCGCTTCCCGTTCGACCATGACTCATCGCCCTACCGCTCTGGATGGGAAGATGGGCTGGAGAAGCTCGGCGCTCTCGTTGAAAGGGGCGACGTCAATGCCTGAGGCGTCGCGCACCATCACAATCGCTCGACCCGTGGGCGACGTATTCGCCTTCCTAGCGGATGCGGAGAATGACAAGAAGTGGCGCCACGGGGTAATCGAGATCACTCGGACCGGGGGGCAAGGTGTTGGGACCACCTACCGCCAGGTCGTCAGCGGGCCCGGGGGACGACCAACCGATGCCGATGTGGAGATCACCGAATTCGTGCCTGATCACCGGATCGCCTTTCGGACCACCAAGGGCCCCGTTCGTCCCACTGGCAGCTACGACTTGCGCGCAGGTGACGGCGGCACCGAGCTCACTTTCCGCCTCGCGGCCAAACTTGGCGGGCTAAAGAAGCTCATGAGCCCAATGGTCTCCAGGGCCATGAACTCCGAGGTTGCAGCACTTGTCGAGCTGAAACGAGTTCTCGAGGACCATTAGGAGAAAGCGACGGGTTCTCGGTATGTTTTTCCGTATTTCTCGGTGTGATTCAGTGTTTCTTGGGGCCGATGAGTGGGATATTTGGGCTCGTTGCACGCCGAGATTGCCGCAAGCACGCCGAACAGCTGGAACCACACCGAGAACCCGTTGCCGCTCCGTTGCCGCTGCGAGCGTCTAGCGTCTAGCGTCTAGCGTGACGGTGGCTTCTCCGACGTCTCCGATGTGATCGGCGGTTCTTGTGCGTAAACGTTTGTCTGGCTGCCCGTCGCCAAAGACGGGAGGACACCTGAGATGACGGCCGAGGTCGCACCGCTGGCGGTCGAAGAACTGGTAAACGCTGGTGCCGTGGTCATCGACGTCCGGGAGCCGGACGAATGGTCTGCCGGCCACGCCCCCGAGGCGCGCCTCATCCCCATGGGCCAGGTCGAGGCGAGGTTGGACGAGATACCGCGAGAGGTGACCGCGGTGATCGTCTGTCGTTCGGGCGCCCGATCGAACACCGTCACGCATTTCCTCAACTCGCATGGCATCAACGCCCTCAACATGGCCGGAGGAATGAGCGCTTGGGAGAAGGCCGGCCTGCCCGTCGTGACCGACGCCGGCGACCCGGGCCGCATCATCTGAACGAGCGTTTAGACCGCACCCCGGGGAATGCAATGGTTAGAAAAAACTGATTGTCTAATCCCTCAGAAAGTACCGAGGCTGCTCACGACTTCTTCGGGGCTCGCGCACCCGACGACCAGTGCGTCGAAGTTGGCGCCTTCGAGAGCCACTCTCACGCCTCGCCGCGTGTCGTGATGGACCGCTGCGAAAATCTTCCCGCCGCTCCCACGGAAGGTGCCGATGGCGAAACGGCCGGGAAAGGCTGCTCCGATTGTCTTGAGGCCGGGAACCGCATGGACCGCGTCATCGAGCACTTCCAGCTCTCGGACCGACGACACTGGGACCCGGATATCTCCGTGGACCGCCTCGGCTTTCTCGGCGACACTGAGCGCCACTACCAGCTCATCGCCTTCACGTCTCAGCTCGGCCATCTTTCCGCCCTCCGCAGGCTTCTAGTCCATGTGGCCCAAAACCTATCAGGGCACGCCGTCTCAACATGTCCGGGACAGCTAGCCCTAGCCGTTGCTACCGATTAGCTACTAACCTGCGCCGGTTGGCCTTCTAGGTCGGCCGGGATGCTCCG
>DATKHZ010000235.1:0-3185 GCA_035509995.1 Acidimicrobiales bacterium
CAACGGCGTGGCGAGATCACGGCCCGCTCCCAACGGCAGCGAGAGGCTCCGGGCGACCACCTCCCTCGCGAGTGGCTAGCACTCCCCCGGCATCGTCGTCACGGTCACCTCGGTTGGGGCCGTGTAGCACAGCGCAGCCTGCCCCGAGTTGACCGAAGCGTACGCCTGCCGCTCCACTCTTAGCCCCCCGCCGTTACCGAAAAGTGAGGGGACGGTTTGAGCGGGGATTTCGACCCAAACGGTCCGATGGTCCGGGCTAAAGGCGATGCAGTTCCCTAGCGCAAGATCCCAACCCGTCGGCCATCCTGTACAACCCGTCCAATCTGGGAAACCGTACTTGGCAACAACCTCCTGTGCCACAGAGGCTGCCTGCGCTTCGGAAGCAGGTAACAGGGAAGCGCCGGCGATCGCGGCAGCGTCCGCAGCGTTTTGCACGTTGGTAGCCGTCTGCACATCATTTCCCATGTCGACCGCGAGGGCCACAAAACCCAACAGTGCGGTTAGCGCCACGGTCCAAAGGACAATGACCACCCCGTCATCGGTCCTGGCACACCGATGGCGCGCGGCGGCGGGGGCGCGACCGGATAATCGCTCAAGCAGAGTCAACCCACTACCGTCTCTGCCATATCGCTGCCGCACGCACTGTCCACGCTCCTGTTGTTCGCGTCACCGCCGTACGACGCGTACCACCAGTAGTTCCCCGGCACAACCGGGGAGTAGCCGGTACTTGGGTTGTAGCGACCGTCCCCTGAGACTTCTATCGGCCCGCCGAGCGTAAGGCCTCCCGAGGTGCAAGTGGTGGGTGCGACGGTCTGTTGGAAGACGGTGAAAGTCACGTGCCCGCCGGCATCGTCCCTAGTACCGGCCAGCGTGGCCACGATTTGAGAGGGACCGATGGGCGTGCCGGCGCTGCTGGTAGCCGGGGCACTCACCGACAGCCCCATGCAACCAGAAAGCCCGTACGGGTTCGCGCTCTGCAGCGAATCGTTGCCTACCACCGCCGACGGCGTTGTGAACCCAAGTTTGCTCGCCGCGCCACCCCCAGTGAGCTGCAGGCTTATGTAGGAGCGCTTGGGCGCGGTTTGCAACGTAATGCTGTCGTGGTGCCTGTGGGTGTTGGTCAGAGAGGCAACAACGTCGGGTGGAGAAATGTTGTTGGCCGCCTGAGAGTACGTGATGGCGCTGTTAAGAGCGGTTAGAAGGCTGTCAAGGTCGTAGTACGAACCGGCAAACCCAGTGGCGGCCGCATCGATAATGTGACCATCGACGTCTAGGGAGTAGTCCAGGCTGTCCTGTCCCGGGCTGATAACAATAGGGGCGAAGCCCGTGGCGGCTATGGGGTTGCCGGTCAACGAGGAGGGTTGTGAGGCGGTCTCGACGTAGAAGGTGCTCGTCGATGAAAGAGCCATCGCCGGGAAAAAGCCCGTGAAAGGTTGAGACTCAGCCTGGGCGCAGACCGTTAGAAGGTTGTTCAGGAGCATCAGGCCGATAGCTGGAGGGTTACTGCTAGTCCCCGCAGGCTGACCTATCAGTCCGGCGACGGTGCAAATCATGTCCCCGCTCGTCTCCGGCGCAGGTGGGCTCGCAGCCTGCCCCTGCGCGCACGCGAGGCTTGTCCCAAAATCGCCGATCGCCCCGAGCCGGGCTGCCGTTTGGACGGAGTTCCGCAAGGAGGTCCAACCATTGAAAACCAAGCCGAACTGGATCATGCCAAAAAGCATTACAGCGAATATCGGGAGGACCAAGGCGAACTCAATGAGCACCGAGCCTTCGTCGCCATTGCACCTCCGGCAGCGAGAAAGGGGCCATCGGCGCCGGGAGGCAGCGTCGGCCCGAGCGAGCCGAGCGTTAGCGAAGTTCCTAGGCCTCATCAGAGCCCGTGGCCCTTGATGATCGTGTTGTAGATCTCGATGCCGGCAGGGCCGATTACGACTATGAAAAGGGCTGGGAGGACGCAGATCACTAGGGGGAACAGCATTTTGACGGGTGCCTTTTGTGCAAGTTCCTGGATATGCTGGCGTTGACTGACACGGATGTCCCCGGCCTGAGCCCGCAGGATCGACCCGATGGAGACCCCGAAGCGCTCCTCCTGGATAAGAGCCATCAAAAATGACCGTAACTCAGGGACGTCTGTGCGGTCGTCGATGCCCTCGAGAGACTCCGCCCGGTCCCCACCCATACGCACCTCTCCGAGGAACCGGCCGAACTCCTCGCTCAAAGGCCCAGGCAACGACCCGACCGCCCTCGTCAGAGCCTGGTCAAAACCGAGCCCTGCTTCGACACTGATCATGAGCAGATCCACCAAAGATGGGAGTTGCCTGCGGATCTTCTCCTGGCGAGCCTCGGCTCGGCGGTTCAAGGACGCCTCCGGGCCTAGGACCAAGGTGATAGTGACCAGTAAAAAAGCCAATAGCCGGTAAAACCTCGAGACAGAGAGCAGCTCGACCAGGAAGAACCCGACCGGGATGAGGGCTATGGTCGCAACCCTCCCTGCCAGGAAGACGTCGGAATCAGCCTGGCTGTCCCTCCCCGCGACCTTGAGGCGACGCCTTACGCTGTCCACATAGCCTGGCGGGCTGACCCGGCCGGCTAGGCGAGCGATCCTGGACGCGACGGGGCGTACGACCCTGTCGAGAAAGGTGCCCTGTCGCGAGTACCGCAGAGTGGCTCCCCGAGCAGGAGGTGGCAAGTGAGCGGTAGCCACCTGTAGGGTTGCCGCAACAGCCCGGCGCCGGCTCTTGAAGGACAGCGCGCCGATACTGGGCCCACGCCGTTGCAGTTTGGCCCCGCGCGGTCGGGCGTCACGGGTCTCACGTTTGCTGTCCCACCAGATAGCGAAGCCGCAGATAGTGGCCAGCAGGACCACGGCCACGCCGATGATGATGATCACCGACATTTGCTCAAGTCTCGATCTTCACGATGCGGTACATCCAGTAGAAGCCCGCAACGAGCAGGACAAGCCCACCGACGAGCAGGTAGTTGCCAGCGGTGCTGTGGAACAGGACGAGTTCGTAGGGCCGATTGGCAAAGAAGATGAAAACTCCAAGCGCCAGCGGCAAGATCCCGAGCACGTAAGCGCTCAAACGCCCCTCGGCAGTGAGGGTCCGCACTTCACGGCGCATCTGGAGGCGGTGGACCATCGTCTCGGCCAGGATGTCGAAAAGCGCCGCTAAGTTGCCACCCGT
>DATKHZ010000236.1:0-3600 GCA_035509995.1 Acidimicrobiales bacterium
AAGCGACGAAGGCAAACGATGGCATCTCGAGCGTCGTGCGGACTTGCACCTTTGGGTCTCTGAGCAGCCTCGCCGGTCTCGCCAAGGTCGTCTTCCTCGCCTACGAGGTCGCGTCGAGGCCCCTCACCGCAGCCGATTTAAAGAAGGCGCTCTCTGAGGCCCAGAAGCTCAAGTTCAAGTTCACCCCGTACTCAGGTCTTGGCATGCCCGCCTTCTCCTATACGTTCACCGAAGCGTCGATCACGGCAGAGGTGATTGCCGCAATAAACGGCGCGAACATCTATGAAGCAAGCGTCTATACCAAGGCGCTGCCATTCTCAAAGCTCGCCTCCCTGGTGAGGTTGGCGGAGACGATTTGAGCCGCCGAGCGGCTTGGTGCGTAGTCTCAGCCTCTGCTCTGGTCGGTGGGCTAACCGCAATCACCGCTGTGAACGGTTCTGCCTCGGCGTCTGCCTCCAGCGCGACCCGCTCGTGGTCGACCGTCTTCGTGGCCAACCTGGGCTCCGATAGCCTCACACCGCTCGATCCCGCCACCGACGTCGCCGCGCCACCCATAGGCCTGGGGGAGCAGCCGGTCGCATTGGCTGTTGCCCCGGGAGCGAAGACCGTCTATGTCGTCGAGGTAGGGAGCGACCAGCTGGGTTCCCCTGGCCGTATGGTCCCCGTCGCCACATCGAACTACATCCTGGGCAAGCCCATTGGCGTAGGCACCGCTCCGCAGGCCATAGATGTAACGCCGGACGGCAAAAAGGGGTATGTCCTAAATGGGCACGACGCCGCCACTACGCCAGCGTCGACGCCTGTCACCGTGACCCCGATCAACCTCGTCACCCGCAGCGCTCTCTCCCCGGTCAAGGTGGGGACTCTCCCGTTGTCTATGACCATGTCACCGAACGGCAAACTGGTCTACGTCGTCAACTCCGACCCCAGCAGCCAGGGCGAACCCACAGCCATCACTCCCATCGACACGACAACGGACAAGGCTGGACCGCAGATCCGGCTCGTGCCCAGCGCAGGGCCGTTCCCTGCGAGCGGGTTGGCGTTCGCCCCGGACAGCGGCACCGCCTACGCCATCACCGAACCGGGGGTCGTCCCGGTCCATACGGCCACGGGCGTGACCGGTAAGCCTATTGGGCTTCATACGTCCATGCCCGTGGCGATCGCCGTGACCCCCAATGGCTCGACCCTGGCCGAGGTCGGTACGCCCATTACGGCCCGGGAACCGGGATCGCCCTATGGCAACAATGTGACCTTGGCGTTGTTGAGCACCTCGACCGGTGCTGTGGGCAAGGTGGCGACGCTCGGCGACGAGCCCGGCGCAGTGGCGTGGGACGTCGTTATTTCCCCAGACGGGTCGACCGCCTACGTGCTGGTCGTCACGCAGAGCCCGAGCCAGAGCTCGTTGGTCTCCGCCCAGAGCACCGTCATCCCTGTCGACCTAGCCACAGGTAAGGCGGGAAAGCCGCTCGACGTCGGCTTGGGGGGGCAGGCACTGGCCATGAGCACCAACGGTGCCACCCTGTACGTGCTCGTCACCGGGCCCTACCACGCCAGTTCGCCTCACTACGGCCCCGGCAGCGTCGTCCCCATCGTCACGGCCACAGGAACGCTTGGCAAGCCGGTTCCCGTAGGAGAGGTACCCCAGGCCCTGGTGGTCAGCCAGCCACTCCTGGACCAGGTGCAGCATCTGGTAGCCAGCTCAACTGTCAAGAGCCAGCTGGTCGCGGCCTTCGCCGCTGGTTGGCACTTGAAGCGGGCCCAAGTGGCAGGGACCTCGGGCACGGTTTCCTACGCCTACGACCAGACGACGCACACTTACTGGGCGGAAGCCAGCTTCGTTCCGGCTTCGGGCGACCCCCCTGCCATGATGCAAGACGCAGGGGCGTTCGGAGTTTTTTCTCAGCCCAAAGGAATGGTGTGGAAGTTCCAGGGCTCGTCCTTGCCCATTACCTGTCGAGAGCTCAGCGTGGTGCCACCGGCGGTCCTCGAGCTATGGGCTGTGGCGCCGACAGACGCCGCATATTGCCGCTCATGATGCACACCCGGGTTGCCACCGTCCTCCCGCCACGAGATCGGCCCAGGGTGGGCCTGCGCCGTCTTGCTTGAGCGTCGGGCATACTCCACTAGGCCCCGTCGTGTGCTTCGTTTCGCGCTGGACATCTAGTACTCGACCTGCACCCGCTGCCACACAACCCGGCCGAGACGATGCTCCCGCTTCAGGAAAGGACAGCCCGTGAGCGACGACCTACAGGTGCAGCTATCTGAGTTGCAACGTCTGGTAGCGGCCCAAGCAAACGAGATTGCCAGTTTGCGAGCCGATATGCGCCGCTTTGAGGATAAGAACGCGGTGACGGCACCCGCCGGCGGGACGTCTGGGGACACGGGCGAAGGTCGGGCGACCGAGCCAAGGCCAAGAATAAGCCGGCGCGCCTTCGCCCGGCTGGGGGCGATGGCAACCGTCACTGGCGCTCATCTCAACGGTTCTTCGGCGCACTTGTGCCGATCTTGCCGAGCTTCGCCAGCTCCAGGCCGTCCGCGTCTCGGTAAGTGACGAAGGCCTGCCCGGTCGTGGTGAGCACCAGGCGGGAGTTGTCCAAGGGGGCATAGCCGGCCGGTGGGTTCTCAAGAGCGATCGGGCCGGACACGATCGGCGACGAACCGCTCAAAGAGATCGGTCCCGACCAGACCGAACCCCCATCGCTCGAAGTCCAAACGGCCCCGCCGGCAGGGCCGGCGGCTGCGTCGCCGGGCCACTCGACGACCACCTCCCCAGTGACGGGGTCCTCGTATAGCGCCCCGCCGTCGTATTCGGTCGAGGTCGGGACCTGGGCAAGGGTCTTCGGGGCTCCGAAGCTTTCCGTCGCCGGGTCGTACTTGCGAATGTCAACCTCGAGCTGGCCGCTGCCTATGGTCGGCCGGTCCTGGGAGAGCAGGAACAGCCCAGTAGGCCCACCCGCCAGCCTGGCGACATAGCCGTCGGTCACCAACGTCGGGCCGTCCCAGGACGACGCCGAGGTGATCGGACCGCTTCCGCTATAGCGGTAGAAGCCGATCCTGGGAACGGTCCGCAGGTCGAAGGACTCGACGGGGTCACCTTGGGCGTCGAGGGCGAGGGAGGTTGCGTCGACATCGGAGAGGTCGAACCCCTTGGAACCAGGGAATGTAAACGACGTCGTCCCCGAGGTCTGCGAGGCGCCGACGAGGCCGAAGCCGAGCCCGACGTGGTCCGTAGCGATAAGGAAGGAGTTGTTCGCCCCGCCGCTCTCACCGGCGTAAGTGCTGCGCGACAACACGACGTCGCCGACGTCGGTCATGCTGGTGAAGCTCCCCGAGGGAACGACCATCGGTGCGCCGAACGAGGTCCCTGCGTTGGTCGAGGCCCAGACGACGACGTCGTCGCGGATGAACCGACCCGCCACGACGTAGACGGCTCCGTTGGGCGCCACGACGGGGAAAGGCTGATCGGTCCCGTCCTCGGGTGTGGAACCCGGCAGGGCGAGCCGGTGCGGGCTCGTGCAGGTGCCGCCGGCGGGGATCCTGCAGAACATGTCGGCGTCCGGATTGCCCCTGCGCAACCAGGTCAGGTAGAGGGCCCCACCG
>DATKHZ010000237.1:0-4840 GCA_035509995.1 Acidimicrobiales bacterium
CGGAGCACGTCGTTTTCGGAACGGACGGTGACGGTGGCACCCGCCGCGCCAGAGTGCTTGGCAACGTTGGTCAGCGACTCAGCCACGACGAAATATGCAACTGCTTCTACTGTGGCCGACGGTCGCTTTGCGACGTCGACCTGGACGGTCACGGGGACCGGGCAGATCGCAGCGAGGCCGGATAGAGCAGCGTCGAGGCCGCGGTCGGACAGCACCGGCGGGTGCACGCCACGCACCAGGCTCCGCAGTTCGACAAGGGCCGTCTTGGCATCTTCGTGGGCTTGGGTTACAAGGGCCTTCGCCCTCTCGGGGTCGTCGTCAAAGTGAGCCTTGGCACGGCCGAGCTCCATGGCCAGTGAAACCAGGCGGGCCTGGGCGCCATCGTGCAGGTCCCGTTCGATACGGCGCCGGTCGGCGTCGGCAACGTCCACCATCCGGGAGCGGCTGCGCTCCAGTTCCCCCACTCGGGCAGCCAGGTTGCGCCGGCTCGGCCCGAGCAATTTGCGCTCAATCCAAACCTGTCCGCCTGCCATGGACCGGGTGACGTACGGGGCGTTGAGAAACATGACGACCCCGACAACAACGGCTGCGACCATGGTCGGGGTGCCATGGAGAACGGTGCCGAACACGTCGGCCCCGCCGCGGGGAAGCGCAAAGTTGTAGGCGGGCAGAGCGATAAGGGCCAACGCGATCGACCACACCGACACGGCAACCGCGTAGCCGATCACCGTAACCGGGAGGAACAGTAACGCCGCTGCAAACTGGCGCCAGCTGCTGGCGTCGGTCAGCCGCGCGATCCACCGCCGCAGCCACCCGCCCCCGCTCAAGGTCTTCTTGACTGGCGCCTGGATCACCTGACCGAGCATCAATGAGATGCGGGCCCGCTCGAAGGCGCCGAAAGCCCGACAACCCTGGAGCGTCAAGCTGAGGACAGGCAGGCCGATGAGCGCGAGTGGGAGCAGCCCGGCTCCGAGGGCGAGCCCGGTCACGGCCAAGGAGAAAACGATCGCCGAAAGCGGGATCCCGCTCAAGAGGTAGACCATCGCCAGCCAGGTCCGCGCCGAGAACACCGGGCCGACGAGGCGAAGAGGCAGCGAGCTCACTAGATCGACTGTACGGAGGCGACGACCAAGTATCTATACGGCGCACCCCCCAATTGCCCGGGGGGCCGGCACCCCCACAAAAACGTGGGCTGGCCTGCTTCTTTTCTTATGGCGTTTCCTACATCGTTAGGTACATGTCACCAGCGAACCAACAAACGGTCCTTACCCGCCCCCGGCCGAACCCCCAAGACCCAGGGACCGGCCCCAGCTCAGCCCGTGGCCCGCAAGCCCTTACGAGCATGGGCCGCCTCGGTCAATTCGTCGTCCGCCACCGCCGCGCGTTCCTCGTGTTTTGGTTTATCGTCGCGATAACGGGTGTGGCGATGGTGGGCAATATCACCTCCCGTCTGTCCTCCAGCAATTCGCTCCCCGGGCTGCCGAGCTACGCGGCCAGCCAGGAGATCCTGCACATCTACGGGACGGGAGGAGACAACCCACCCGTGGTGATGGTGCTCGGGCTCCCCGCCGGCCAGCGCGCCGAGACCCCGACCGGCCGCGCTGAGATCAATGCTGCTCTGGCGCCCCTCATCAGCGACAAGACGCTGCGGGTCCTTTCCTACACCAATACGGGCGACCGCCGCCTCCTGGCCGACGACGGGCGCAGCGCCGCCGTCCTGATTTTCGGCAACAATAACGAGCCCACCTCCTACACCTTGGGAGCTGCCGTCCGGGCCCGAGCACCGGCGGGGATGACCGTGGCGGCGACCAATTACGACGACCTGGCCAATGGTTCGCAGAGCAAGGGCCTCGGCGTACTTGCCGAGACTTTCGTGGGAGGTATCGGCGCCCTGATCGTCCTCGCCGTCGTCTTCGGGTCGCTGCTGGCACTCGTCCCGCTGGCGATCGCGGTGGTGTCGATCATGGGAACTTTCCTGCTCATCGGAGCCGTGACAACCGTCGCCCCCGTCAGTGTCCTGGTCGAGTACCTGATCGCCCTGATCGGCCTCGGCATCGCTATCGATTACTCGCTCCTCGTGGTCACACGCTGGCGGGAGGAGCGTGGGCGCGGCCTGGCCAACCACGATGCAGTGACAGCAGCTGTTGCCACCGCCGGGAGGACCGTGGCCTTCATCGGGGTGACCGTCGGGACCGGGCTCCTCGCCCTGGTCGTGCTGCCCATTCCGTTCCTTCGCAGCCTCGGGTACGCCGGCATCCTGATCCCGCTTGTCAGCGTCGTGGTAGCCACCACACTGCTCCCGGCCCTATTGGCCACGATCGGGCCGCGCCTCGATTGGCCGCACCGTCGTGGCGCACCCTCGGCCCACCCGAGCGGAGCGTGGGCGGCGTGGGCGCGAAGGGTAGTGAGGCACCGCGTCCTTGCTGCTTTCTTCGCCCTCGTAGTGCTCGGCGGGCTCCTCGGAGTGGCTTCGGGGATCCGGGTCGGCGCGGCATTGCCTGGGTCGCTGTCCACTTCAGGCGCGGCCGCGGCCGGCCTCGCAACGCTGGAGCATGACGGCTTCCCAGCCGGGATGCTCAACCCCGTAGAAGTACTGGTCCCGACCGGAGAAAGCGCTCCTTCGGTCGCTCGACAATTGGGCGAATTAGCGGGCTCTTACTCGGCTGTCGCCCCCACCGGGTCTACTTGGGAACGCGCTGGGACGGCCCTGGTCGACCTGGTACCCGGAACGGCTACGACGGCACCTGGGAACACAGCTCTCCTGGACGCGATCCGCTCGAAGCTGGGAGAAATAGCGCCCCGGGCCCAAGCGACGGGCGGCGGCTTCATCGAGATCGACATGCTGTATGCCGTTTACGGACGTTCCGCCATAATCCTCGCGCTGGTAGCCCTGATCACGCTTGTGATCCTCGCAATTTCGTTCCGTTCATTGGTGCTGGCTGTAAAGGCCCTGCTGCTGAACATCCTCTCGGTCGGGGCAACCATGGGACTGCTCGTGCTCGTCTGGCAGCGCGGGTTCGGGTCGCACCTGCTTTGGGGCATCCCGGCCAGCGGTGCGATCATCGACTTCATCCCCCTGATGGTCTTCCCCTTCCTGTTCGGGCTGTCCATGGACTACGAGGTGTTCGTCGTCTCGCGGATGCGGGAGTCCCATGACGCCGGCCAGCGAACCGACGACGCCGTCGTGAGCGGCATCGCCCACACCGGCCGGCTGGTCACGAGCGCGGCTCTCGTGCTCGTCCTCGCCTTCGCGGCGCTCGGTTCTGGCCCGGGCGTCCCTCTCAAGATGTTCGCCACCGCCCTTGCCGCCGGCATCCTCCTCGACGCGACAATCGTGCGGGCGGTCCTGCTGCCTGCCGTCGTTTCGATGCTCGGCGAACGGGCCTGGTGGTTCCCCACGCGGCGCACCCGGGCCGTGAATGTCGCGGCAGTGCCAGACGAGCGGGGACTGGTCGGTGCTCTAAAGTAGCTCGAGACACCGCGGGCGTAGCTCAATGGTAGAGCTCCAGCCTTCCAAGCTGGTCATGCGGGTCCGATTCCCGTCGCCCGCTCCGAGCGTTTGGGCAGGTCAGAACGCTGGAAAGGCGCCCGACGGGAAAACCGTTAGGCGCCTTTCTTACATTTCGTGCCAAATCCGTGCCAAATAGCAGCCGAGAACGTTGGCTGCCACCAGCGGAAATGTCCGCCAAGCCAGCCGGCTCCTCAGGCGGGCGCGGTACTCTGCCGCCCGTGAGCCACCCGACTTTTGGCGGTGACAACCGCACGCTCCCCGACGGCACGCCGATCCTTGTCCGCACAGACGGACTCGCCGTCTGCCGTCGAGGCAACAAGACTTTTGAAGTCTTCAGCGGCAAGCCTTCATCAGCGCTCGACTGCGTCGACTGCGGGATGGACACCTGCGCCGAGTGGTACATGGTCAGCTTCTCGATTTGGGCTGAAGCCTTTGGGCTGAGCGCCGCCCAGTTCCGTGATTCGCCGGACGTCATTCTCTGTGTCGGGTGCCTTGAAAAACGTCTCGGGCGCCGACTGGTCGCTAGCGACTTCCTCAAGGCAGGCGGCGAACTAGGTCAACGTTCCCTCCACCTTCAATCTCGGCTGCTCGCACGCAGCTAGGGCAGGCCCCGCCGGGCCGAGCCTGTGACCGGCCCGCATTTGACAGCCGGCGCCCGGATCGGCTAGGAGCAACTCGCTCGGGTCCTTGGTTATCATTGGCGTCATGCGTCCGGTACACGTAGGCGAAGCAGGGGTGTGTGCTGTGATCGGCGTCGGGCTCCTCACCAAGTCCGGCGTGCTGGAGATACTCGGCGGCGTCCTCGTGGTGGCGGCTGTCGTATTGATCCTCCTCCCGTTCCTGACCTCCTGGCGCCCAGGGCTCTCAAGGCGCAAAGCACGAGAAGCGAAGCTCTCGGCTCAAGGGGAAATAGCCGGGATGGTCGCAAGGCAAATTGACAACGTCCTACTCCGGACTCTGCAGGGTCGCAGGGAGCAGGGGCGGGCACTCCTCAATGAACCTACGAACGGGATCTTTATCCGGCCCGTCGCCGACAAAGCCGAGCGCTGGTACCAGGGTGTGCAGGAGCTGCTCAATGCGGGCCAACGACGGCGCTTCATAGAAGCCGGGCCGTTCTGGACGGGAACTCCGGTTGCCATGGTTAGCTCTCTGAAGGATCACCTTCGGGTCCTCGACGAGATCATCAACGAAATGTGCGTGGTACCGGAACCGGTCCTTAGCCCGAACGCCGAGTGGTATCGGCGAGCGTTGGGACGATAGCGGTCACAGGCGGTTCTCTCCGCCATGGATTACGCCGGAGCCGTCTCCACCGAGCGGGGACGTTGTTTG